>CAZREK010000250.1:0-4031 GCA_964598965.1 uncultured Bifidobacterium sp.
GCCGCGAACTGCAGTTGGCGGTCGCTGATGTCCTGACCGACGGTGAGGCCGGCGATGTACTTCCAGCCGTCCGCGGCGCTGACGCGGTCGGCGTGACGGCCGATGACGGCCACCAACTCGACCTCCCAATCCACCCTGTCGCCGACGATCTCGATGTCGTCGTACGGACCGGCCAGCGAGGCCGGGAACTTGGTGAATGTCGCCGGCACCGAAGGCACTTGCATGCCCGACTCTTCCGCGTGCTTGCGGTAGTTGAGACCGATGGCGAACACCTGGCGCGGACGGGGCACAGGGCAGCCGAGCTTGGCGTGGTCCAGCGCGCCGGTGGTGGCGGTGACGCCCGCCGCCCACAGGCGGAAGTCGTCCCAGTGGTCGTACACCTGCATGGGGTCGGGGCCGAACCGGCCGTCGGACAAGGTGGCGATGTCGGCGATCTGGTCGCCGATCACCAACACCACGCGCTGGTCGTGCAGTGCAAGCTTCATCGGTGAGGGCCTTTCAGGAGAAGTGACTGGAGGGGGAGATCAGTTCGGACAGTAGGTGCCCTCTGCGAGGTGGTCGGCGACCGCGTTGAGAGCCACGCCGATCAGCTCGAACGCCTGCTCCATGTCCAGCGTGTCGCCTTCGATCTCGCGGGCGATGAACAGCCCGTCGCTGGCGGCCATCGCCATCAGCGCGAGGGAGGAGATGCCGTTGTCGTCCAGGCGGCTGCCGAACACCTTGCGGTAGTGCACCTCGGACTCCACCCGGGTGGCCTCGCGCACTTTGAGGAAGATCGCGCGCGCGGTCGGCTCCTCCGGACGGCGTTCCAGCGTCAGCATCAGGCCCAGCCGTAGGAAGTCGGGCGCCTCCACGATGGCCTTGCCCACCCGGCGCATCGAACGGGTGAGTGCCTCGTGCGGGTCGGTGTCCTCGAACGCGTCTTCCATCAGCCCCAGCCAGCGGTCGAAGCTGTGCTGGATGACGGCGGCGATCAACGCGTCCTTGTCCGCGAAGTGCCAGTAGATGCTGCTCGCCGGCAGGCCGGAGCGCTCGCTGACCAGCGAGATGGACGTGCCGTCGTAGCCGCGCTCGGCGGCGATCTCCAGCGCGGCGTCGATGATCTTGCGTCGCGACTCCTCGCCGTTCGCTCGGGTCTTGCGGGTGCCGGCCATCAGGTGCTCCTCACGCCCCATTGTGCATGAAGCTGCGCACGAGATCGGCGAAAGGTTGCGCCTGCTCGATCATCAGCCAGTGCCCAGTGTTGGCGAAGCGGCGGAAGGTGACATTGGGGAGGTGCTGCGCGAAGTACTCGCCGGCCGCGATGGGGATCAGCTTGTCGCCCTCACCGTGCACCACCAGGGTGGGCTGGGTGATGGTTGCCAGCAGCTCCGGGGTGAAGGCCAGCGGCTCGCCGGGGGAGAAGGTGGCGCGGTGCGAGCGCTCGACCTCCGACCGCGACGCCAAGGGCATGCGCGACGCAGCGATCTGCTGTAGGTCGTCACCGAAGAACGAGGGGTCGTCGACGAACAGCTTCATCAGCTCGGCCATCGCTTCGGTGGTGGGGTTCTCGTAGAACAGGATCATCTGCAACAGCGCAGGCGTCGGCGGGATCGGCGCGCCGCCGCCGCCCATCAGCACCAGCCGCTCCACACGGTGCGGGTGGGTGAGGGTGAAGAGCAGCGAAATGATGCCGCCCATCGAGTTGCCCACCAGCGTCACCTTGTCGAGGCCCAGCTGGTCCAGCAGCGCGGCGAGCGTGCGCACGCGCAGTTCGGTGAACGCCTTCAGCCCCTGCGGTGGCGGGTCGGGATGGGTGCTCTCACCGAACCCGATGACGTCCGGTGCGACACAGTGGAACTCGTCGCCCAGTTCGCCGAGTTGCCACTGCCAGTTGGTCAGCGCGTTGGCGCCCGGGCCGGAGCCGTGCAGGAACACCAACGTGGGTGCCGTGCGCGGGCCCGACTCGAGCAGGTGGAACGCGTACTCTCCGACCGCGACATCGCGCTGGATGATCGGCGCAACCATCGGTCAGGACCCTGCGGGGGTGAACAGGCGGATGATGCCCGGCAGCAGCGGCTCGACCGGCGGCTTGTGGCCCCAGATGCTGATGGAGTCGTAGACCTCCATCGTCCAGTCCTCGTCGTGCACCAGGCGGCCACCCGCGCCGTATTCGATTTCGAAGCCGGAGGGCGTGCGCACGTAGAACGACGTCATGTAGTCGTTGGTGTGCTTGCCCAGGTTCATCGGCAGCTGCAGGCCGCGAGCGTTGACGATGTCCAGCGCGCAACCGACGTCGTCCACGTTCTTCACTTCCAGCATCAGGTGGTGAATGCCCACCATGCCGGGCACCGAGCCCAGCGCCAGTGTGTGGTGGCGCGGGTTGCAGTGCAGGAAGCGCAGGCTGAGGCCACCGGCCTCGACGTGGTCGGAGATGTGGAAGCCCAGCGTGTCGGTGTAGAAGCGCAGGCCGGCCTCCAGGTCGGGCAGCAGAAAGACCATGTGGCCCAAGCCCAGCTCGCCGGTGACGAACCCGTCGTGCATGGGGCGGCCCGGCTGGAACGCACCTTGGTGCAACAGGCCCCAGGTGAGCTCGTGGCGGAAGCCCCATGGGTCGGTGAACGTGCTGAGCTGCGAGACGTGGCGCAGCGTTGCCGTGTCGGGCTCGTCGGTGACCTCGATGCCAGCGGCGCGCAAGCGGGCTGCCACCGCGGCCACGCCTGCGGCATCGCCGCAGTCCCACCCGACGTAGGCGACGTCGTCGGCGGCGCCGGGGTGCACCATGATGCGCGGCGCGTGCTCGTCGATGCGCAGGCCGACGGAGCCGCCGGGGCCTTCCACCAGTTGCGCGCCCAGCACCTCGGGGCCGAAGGTGCGCCACTCGTCGGTGGCAGGAGAGACGAAGCCGACATAGGCGAAGGAGCTGATCATGGGTTCCCTTCCTGGATTTGCTGGAGCGAGCGTTACAGTAACATACTGTAGTGATCGCTCCAACAGTGGGGCGCACATGTCGAGGGGGAACCGCATGCATCCGTCCATCGCCCGCATCCACGAGTCGGACGACGTGCTGCGCACCGCACACCGCGCCAGCGATCGACTCGGTCGCCTCACCGACGACGCCGCAGCCGTGCTGCGCCAGTCCGGTGGCATCCGGTTGCTGCAGGCCGCCAGCAACGGCGGTTTCGAAGAAGACCCGCGCGTCTTCTTGGAGTGGGTGCGCGCGGTTGCCAGCTACAACCCCAGCGCCGGATGGATCGCAGGTGTGGTGGGCGTGCACCCGTGGGAGATCTCGTTGATGGACCCGCAGGTGCAGGCTGAGGTCTACGGCGCCAACGCGGACACCTGGATCGCTTCGCCCTACGCGCCGGTGGGTCGTGCGATCCCCACCGACGGCGGCTTCACCTTCTCCGGCGAGTGGCAGTACTCCACCGGCACCGACCACTGCGACTGGGTGATCCTCGGTGGGTTGGTCACCAACGACAAGGGCGAGATCGAAGGGTTCCCCGACGTGCGCCACTTCCTGCTGCCGCGCGGCGACTACGAGATCGTGGAGGACTCGTGGCACGTGATGGGCCTGTCGGGCACCGGCAGCAAGAACATCCGCATCAGCGGTTCGTTCGTGCCCGAGTACCGCACGGTGAACCACTTCAGCATGGGCGACGGCGTGTACAGCTCGCGTCGCGCGGACTCGTGGCTGTACCAGCTGCCGTTCGGGTGCGTGTTCTCCGCGGCGATCGTGTCGGCGCTGTTCGGCATTGCTCGCGGCACGCTCGACTCCTACCGCCGCTACCTGGAGACGCGCATCTCCGCGCTCGGTGTCGTCGGCAAGAACGATCCGTTCCAGCAAGAGGCGCTGGCCGAGGCCGAGGCCGATCTGGCCGCGGGCATCGTGCACATCGACGTGATGATGGGCGACTGGATCGAGCGCGCGAAGCGCGGCGAAAAGTTCACCAACTCGGATCGCCTGCTGTTCCGTCGCAATCAGGCCCGCGCCGCGCAGCGCGTGCTCGGCTCGGTCGACAAGCTGCTGTCCCGCGCTGGCTCGGCGTCGG
>CAZREK010000251.1:0-4026 GCA_964598965.1 uncultured Bifidobacterium sp.
GTTCCTGACTGCCCGCCGCGACACGGCCGACCGCGTACGCGGCCTCACCGCCGGCGGCGACGACTACATCGTCAAGCCGTTCTCGCTGGAAGAACTGGTGGCGCGCGTGCAAGTCGCGCTGCGCCGCCGCTGCACGACCGCGGCGCCCACGCGTTACGAGGTGGCCGACCTGGTGATGGACGACGACGCCCACCGCGTGTGGCGCGACAGCACAGAGGTGCACCTCAGCGCCACCGAGTACAAGTTGCTGCGCATGCTGATCACCAATGCCGGTCGAGTCATCACCCGCGCCCAGATCCTGGACCACGTGTGGCAGTACGACTTCGACGGCGAATCGGCGATCATCGAGTCGTTCATCAGCAACCTGCGCAAGAAGGTCGATGCGCAGGCGCCCAAGTTGATCCACACCGTGCGTGGCGTGGGCTACAGCCTGCGTCACCCCGAACCGGGCGCGACGTCGTGAGCCTGCGCACGCGACTGCTCGCCGCACTCGTGGTGCTGGTCGCAGCCCTCACCGCATCCGGCGTCGCGGTCACCTTGGTGCAACGCGACTACCTCTACGGCCAGATCGACCGCCGGCTCGACGAGGTCGCGGGGCGCCCCCGCCCCGTGCTGCAACGGCTGGTGCTGGGCATCACCGGGCCGGCCTCGGGCGGGATCGCCGAGGTGTACGTCGGCGTGATCGACAACGGCCAACTCACCACAGTGCAAGCACCCACCGACGACCCCGACCTGATCCCGTCGGTCCCGACCGACGACTACCCCACACGTCCCACCACGCGACCGACGATCACCGGCGAGTCGACCTCCGTGCGCGTCGTCACCGTTGCGTTGCCGGACGGGCGCGTGGCCGTGCTGGCGATCAGCACCGCCGACGCGGACGACGCGATCGGGCGCCTCATCCGCACGCTCGCGATCGCAGCCGCGGTGGTGCTGGCCCTGGTGGCGCTGGTGACGTGGTGGGTCATTCGCCTCGGCCTCACCCCCATCCGCAAGATGACCGACGCGGCCGATGCGATCACCGCCGGCGCCACCGACGTGCGTATCGATGTCACCCCCGGTCGCACCGAGGCCGCCCGCCTCGGTCAGGCGTTGCACACCATGATCGACACCAACCGCGAGGCGGAGGCGAAGATGCGCCGCTTCGTCGCGGACGCGTCGCACGAACTGCGTACGCCGCTCACCACGCTGCGCGGCTACTCCAGCCTGCACTCGGGCGAGCTCAGCCCGGACCCGGCCGCGCTGGCGGAGGTCAGCGACGCGATGCGGCGCATCAACCAAGAAGCGTCACGCATGAACCACATCGTCGACGACCTGCTGGACCTGACCGCGATGGACGAGCACCGCCTCGGCGAACCTGTGCGGTTCGATCTGGCCGAGGTGTTGCGCGACATCGAGAGCGACCTGCACGTCGTGCAGCCGCAACGGCCGATCAGCGTGCGCAGCCCGCAGTCGCTGCCGATCACCGCCGACCGCAACCGGGTGGTGCAGGCGATCGCCGCGCTCGCCACCAACGCGCTGCGGCACACTGCGCCCGACACCCCGGTCTTCCTGACCGGCGCACCTCTGGTCGACGGTGGTGCGCGCGTCGCCGTCGTCGACCACGGGCCGGGTATCCCTGCCGAACACCTGCCCCATCTGTTCGACCGCTTCTACCGCGTCGACCGCGGCCGGGCCAGGGCCAGCGGCGGCAACGGGCTGGGCCTGGCGATCGTGGCCGGCATCGTCACCGCTCATGGTGGCCGGTACGGCGTGGACTCGCCACCAGGCGGGCCGACCACGTTCTGGTTCGAACTGCCGTCGACGCCGTCCGTCTAGCCTCCGGATGATGACCACCACCGTCCTCGTCACCGGGGCCACCGGCTACATCGCCCGTCACGTGATCGTGCAGCTGCTCGACGCAGGCCACACCGTGCGTGGCACCGCCCGACGCGCCGATGCGCTCGCGGCGCTCCGCGCGGACCTCACCCCGCATCTCGCCGACCCCACGGCAATCGAACGGTTCTCGCTGGTGGCGGCCGACCTGACCAGCGACGACGGGTGGGATGCGGCGGTGGCAGGTTGCAGTCACGTGTGCCACGTCGCCAGCCCGCTGCCGGCCGCGTCGCCCAAGGACCCCGACGTACTGATCCGCCCCGCCCGCGACGGCACGTTGCGCGTGCTGCGCGCGGCCGCCGACGCCGGGGTGCAGCGGGTGGTGCTGACCTCGTCGATCGCCGCGATCCTGTACGGCGTCGACCGCCGCGGGCGCGTCTTCACCGAGGCCGACTGGTCGGACCCGCACGACCGTCGCATCGGCACCTACGAGAAGTCGAAGACCTTGGCGGAGCAGGCTGCATGGGAGTTCATCGGTTCGCCTGCCGCCAACGGGCTGGAACTCACCACCGTCAACCCCGGTCTGGTGCTGGGGCCCATGCTGGGCGATGCCCCCAGCACGTCCATCGAATCGGTGCGCAAGCTGATGGCCCGCGAGCTGCCGGCCTGCCCCGACCTCGTGTACTCCTTCGTCGACGTTCGCGATGTCGCCGCCGCCCATGTCGCCGCGCTGACCGCACCCCACGCGGCTGGGCGCCGGCACCTGTGCGCCAGGGACGGCAGCTCTCTCCGCGAGGTCGCGGCGATCCTCGCCGAGGCGTACAACCCCCGGGGCTACCGGGTGCCGACGGGCCGCCTGCCGGGGTTCGCGCTGCGCGTCGCCGCGCTGTACGACAAGACGGCTGCGATGACGCTGCAGGACCTCGGCCAGCCGCACCGCATCGACAACACCCGCATCCGCGAGCTGCTCGGGCGGCCGTTGCGCGACCTGCGGACGATGACCCTGGACACCGCTGCGTCGCTGGAGGAATACGGCCTGGTCAGGCCCCGGCGCAACAAGGTGTCATAGGAATCGGCCGGGCAAGCGTCGTACATCTGGGGGCGCACTCCAGCGACCCCGCCGCAACATCCAAGGTTCATCCAAATTCGAACCGAGGCCCTCACGGTTCGTCGGGCGGCGACCGAAAGTACCCCCGGAGGTCAATGCCAAATGAGATCCATTCGAACCGCCCGAGTGCTCACCGCAGCCGCTCTCTTGCTCGGCATCGCTGGTGTCAGCGCCGCCAACGCCCACGCCACGACGTCGGCCGACACCACCAGCACGGTCACCCTGCCGCTGTTCGGTGCCCCGCTGACGGTGGATGTCACCACCGGCCCCGGTGGCGCGCTCACCAGCGTGGCCATCAACCCCAGCGACGGCTTCACCGCCGTCGTCGACCGCCCCAACAAGGTGGTCTTCACCAACGAGGCCGGCACCGCCAAGGTCGCCGTCGGCAACCATCACGGCAGCCAGACGGTTGCCGCTCGCGCCGGCAGCCTCGCCGACATCAGTGGCCAGGGCGGCTGGTCCGGTGATGTGTTCGGCACCGGCACCGCCACCACCGTTTCGTTCACCATCGGCGCCACCGCCGACGGCGGCCCGGACATCACCGGTGTCACCAGCAGCGATGCCACCGCGGTGATCGGGGCCACCGAGTACCGCACGCACGACGAACACGACGGCGAGTCCAGCAAGTCGGCGTCGGCCAAGGTCACCTTCAACCAGCCCGGCCTCACCCGCACACTCACCATCAAGGTGCGGGTGTCCACCGAGGAGGACGGCACCGTCCGCGCTTCCTCGTCGGTGACGCTCGGCAGGTTGCGCGGCGCGGCGCTGCCCGCCGAGCAGGTCATCGGTGATCACACCTGGACCGGTGCGCTGTGCAACGGCGACCCGATCAGCATCGCCTACGCCGTCGACGCCGATGGCAAGGTCACCCTCGGCCAGATCACACCGGTGCCCACCCGCACCTATGGCAAGGGCCATCGCACGTTCATCGCCTTCTCCAACAAGGAGCGGGTGATGATCGAAGTCAAGGTCGACGGCACGCAGATGACCGTCGACGTCACCACTCGCCTGCACTGCGATGCGGCCGCTCCCGAGGTCAACACCCCGGTCAGCACCACCGCTCCGCACCACGACCACGAACATGACGGTCACGACGGTCACCA
>CAZREK010000252.1:0-4014 GCA_964598965.1 uncultured Bifidobacterium sp.
GTCGGCGGGGGAGTGCGTGGTGGGCAGCATGTCAGTGGATCATCGGCAAGAGGGCGGCGCTGCTCAAGCTCCCACGGCGGGCAAGAGTCCTGCCACCCGGCGCAGAGGGTAACGTCCGAGCATGCGGTGTGGTCGTCGGCTGGTGAGCGTCGCGATCGCGACCACCTGTGCGATCGGTGCTGCAGGATGTGCGGACCAGCGGAACGCCGACTCGGTTCGGGTCGTCACCGTGTTCGGCGGGCTCATCGGCGAGGACGCACAAGCGTTCGTGAACTCCTTGCGCACCTTCGAACGCAACAGCGGCATCGACGTGCGCTACGTCGGGTCCTCCAACTTCGAGTCCGACCTCCAAGAACGCGTGCGCCGAGGCGACGCGCCCGATCTGGCGCTGGTGCCGCAACCGGGTCTGGTGACCGATCTCGCGGAGGACGGTTATGCCTTGCCGTACGACGGCGACCTGGCACGGGCCGCGGGCAGCGATGTGGACGAACGGCTGCTCGACCTCGTGCGCGTGAACGGCGACCTGTACGCCTCGTGGTACTCGCTGGCCCCGAAGAGCCTGGTGTGGTACTCGCCGCGCCAGTTCGCCGCACGCGGCCTGCAGGTGCCCACCACGTGGGACGACCTGTTGGCGCTGACGGACGAGATCGCGGCGACCGGCCAGGCGCCGTGGTGCATCGGCGTGCGCGACGGAGGCGCCACCGGTTGGGTGGCCACCGACTGGGTGGAGGACCTCGTGCTGCGCCGTGAAGGCCCCGACGTGTACGACCAGTGGGTGGCACACGACGTGCCGTTCGCCGACGAACGTATTGCCGGTGCGGTCGAGGCCTTCGGGGCGATTGCCCTCGACAGCGCCAGGGTGGCGGGTGGCAACCGAGCCGCGGTGGAATGGACGGTCCAGCGCGCGGCGCAGGGTCTGCTCGGCTCGAAGCCGGCGTGCCTGTTGCATCGGCAAGCCAGTTTCCTGCCCGATCTGTTAGGAAGCGCAGGTGACGGTGTCACGATCGCGCCCGACGGCGATCTGTGGGTGTTCCCGTTCCCCGACGACGGGCCGTCCACGATGCTCGTCGGTGGCACCGTGGTCGCTCGCTTCAGCGACCGGCCGGAGGTCCGCGAGCTGGCTGCCTACCTGGCGTCGAACGACGCCGCCGAGCAGCGCGCCGGTACGGCGGGCTTCATCACCCCGTTGGAGTCCTTCGACCTCGCTCGCTACCCCGACGCACTGGACCGCACCGTTGCCTCGTGGACGCGGGCGGCGGAAGTCGTGAAGTTCGACGCCAGCGACCTGATGCCGGCCGAGGTGGGCGTGAACGCATTCTGGGATGGCATGACCGCGTGGCTCAGCGGGGCTCGCTTGACCGCGACGCTCGGGCAGATCGATGCCGCGTGGCCGGCGTCGTTGACGCGGCCGACGCCGGCGGGAGGCAGCAGTGGCTGACGACTCGACCTCTCGCGGCTGGTTCGCCGATCTGCGTGGCATGCGCATCGGTCGGCGCTGGCGGCACACGTTGACCGCGCAGGAACGCGAACACGTCGAGGCCGCGCTGTACGGGCGCGCCGACCTGGCCGGCCCCGGCGCGCGCAACTTCCTCGTGCTCAGTGTGCTGTCCAGCGTGATCGCTGCGCTCGGTCTGTTGCTGGACAGCGCGCCCGCCGTGATCGGCGCGATGTTGCTCGGCCCGTTCATCACCCCACTGCTGGCGACTGCCGGGGCCGTGGTGCAGGGCCACGCCAGCAGATTGTGGCGGGCGACGCTGATGACGGTGGTGGGCGTCGCTGCCAGCATCGGTGCCGGTGCGGTTGCCGGCTGGATCGTGGGCACCCGTCTGCGCACCGACGACCTTACCGGGCAGCTGCTGGCGCTCACGCGTCCCGGCCTGCTCGACCTCGGCATCGCCTTCGCCGCCGGTGTGGCCGCCGGGTTCGCCACGCTTCGCACCGAGGCGGGTGGCGCCCTGTCGGGCGTCGCCGTGTCGGTCACCATCGAGCCGCCGCTCGCAGCCATCGGCCTGTTCCTCGCGGCGGGCAACACCGACGCACTTCGCCAGGCCGCGCTCGCCATGGTCACCAACTTCGGCGCCTTGGTGGTGGGCGCCACGATCGCGCTCGCGTGGTGGGGGCTGGCGGAACGCACTCACCGTTCGCAGGCGAAAGTGCGCTGGACGGTGGTGGTGTGGCTGGTGGCCCTCGCCGCCACCGCGGTACCGCTGGCCGCGTATTCGCGCCAAGTGGTGGAGGACACTCGCTTCGAGGAGCAGGTCAGCGACGTCGTGCAGCAGTGGGACCCGTCAGTGCGGATCGTGTCGCTCGATGCGCAGCTGCGTGGTGATCACGCGACGGTGAAGTTGTCCATCTCCGGGCCGCGCCAACCCGAGCCGGCGTGGCGCTTGGCGGAGTTGTTATCGGACCGTCGCGACGTGCGCGTGACCGTTGAGGTGACCTTCACGCTGACGCGCGAGGACACCGCGGTCGCGACGCCGTGAGCGCGCCTGCGAGCTACATCGTGCGCTGGCGCAGCGGGGCGACGCGGTAGAGCACGCGGATGTCGGTGGGGCCCATCGTGTACGGCCCACCCACGTACTTGCCGGCCAGTTTGTGGATGTGCGCGGCCGCAGCCTCGCCCGTCTCCACGCCAACGACCAGGCCGCGCACCTCGGCGTAGTGGTACGGGTTGTCGTGGTCCCAGATGGTGACGGTGACACGCGGGTCGTTGTCCATCGCGATCGCCTTGGCGCGGCCCAGTTGGGTGTTGATCAGCAGGCAGTCGTCGTCCGCGTCGACCCACATCACGTGCGTCATCGGGTGGCCGCTGGCAGGGATGACGGTGAGCACGCCGAAGTTCTTCGCCTGCGCCATGTCGCGGATTGCCGGGTCGAGCGGCACGATCGAACCCTCGCCGGGTGCGACCCCCGTGGGGACCGGCTGAGTGGGACGCGGTGCTTCGCCGGTGGCGCGTGCACGCTGGTGCAGCGGCTCGATGCGATAGATGAGCCGCTGGTCGGTGGGGCCGAATGTGTACGGCCCGCCGACGTACTTGCCGGCCAGCTTGTTGATGTGGTCCGCAGCGGGTGGCCCGGCGATGGTTTCCACGACACGGCCGCGCACTTCGGCGTAGTGGTACGGGTCGGCGGCATCCCAGATGGCAACCGTGACGCGCGGGTCGTTGTCCATCGCGATCGCTTTGGCGCGACCGAGGTCGGTGTTGATCAGCAGGCAGTCGTCGTCGGCATCGATCCACATCACGTGGGTCATCGGGTGGCCGCCGGCGGGGATGACGGTGAGGGCGGCGAAGTTCTTCGCCTGCGCCAAGTCGCGGATCTCGGGATCGAGCATGGTTCCACGGTAATCCTCGAGCGCCCGAACGGCTCAACGAGGCGCGCTAGCGTTCGGGCATGGGGCAACCATTCCGCAGCATCGTCGTCGGTGTGTCCGACGCGGCGACCTCGCACATCGCCGCTCGCACGGCGGTCGACCTCGCGCAGGCGACGGGCGCGACGGTGCACTTCGTCACGGCCGTGGTCAGTGGCCAACTGAACGTCATCCAGGTGGGCAGTGACCGTTTCGTCACCGACAACGTGGAGTCCGCGCGCAAGGGGCTGCAGCGCTTCGTCGACTCGCTCGGCGCCTCCGTGCCGTACACGGTGCAGGCCGTTGAGGAGTCACCGGCCAAGGCCTTGATCACCGTCGCCGAACTGCACGACGCCGACCTGATCGTGGTGGGCAATGTGCGTATGCAAGGCATCGGTCGCGTGTTGGGCAGCGTCGGCAACGACGTCGCTCACACTGCCCCGTGCAGCGTGCTGATCGTCAAGACCGTCTGACGGTCAGGCCGGCTTCGTCGGCGCCAGCTTGCGGTACAGGTCGAGGTATGCGGCCGCGGCCACACCCCAGCCGACGTCGCGGGTCATCGCTCGCTTCTGCACACGGCGCCAGGCCAGCTTGTCCGCGAACAGGTCGCACGCGCGGTCGAGCGCGGAGGACAGGTGCCACGCATCCACCGGGCTGAACTGGAAT
>CAZREK010000253.1:0-4013 GCA_964598965.1 uncultured Bifidobacterium sp.
CCTCGGCCGACCTTGCGCTAGCGGCACGCCCGGCGCCACGCGCGCAGGAGTTCAGCGTTCGCCCGCTCACCCCGGTGGACCACTACCTCGCCGCGGTCACTGCTGCCCGCGACGCGGTGCGCGACGGTGCGCTGACCAAGGCCGTGATCGCCCGCGAGCTGGCGGTCACCAGCACCGAGCCGATCGATGTGCACGCGGTGCTGCTGCGATTGAAGGCGATGTTCGGCAGCAGCTACCGCTACTCGGTCGACGGGTTCATCGGCGCATCACCCGAGCTGCTGGTGCAGGTGGATGGCAACACGGTGCGGTCCCACCCGCTGGCGGGCACCACACCGCGCACCGGCGACCCCGACACCGACCGTCGTGCTGCGGCCGAGCTGCTGGCCAGCGAGAAGAACCAGATCGAGCACCGCGTGGTCATCGACATGATCCACGACACGCTGTTGCCGTGGTGCAGCTACCTGGACTGGGAGCCCGAGCCCTCGATCATGGCCGTCGCCAACGTGCAGCACCTCGCCACGGCGATGGAGGGCCACCTCTCCGACCCGCGCCCCAACGTGCTGGAACTGGTTGCGGCGCTGTTGCCCACGCCTGCGCTGGGCGGCTTTCCCAAGGCGGAGGCGCTGGAACTGATCGCCCGAGTGGAGGGCTTCACCCGCGGCCGCTACGGCGGCGCGGTCGGCTGGGTCGACGCCAACGGCGATGGCACCTGGGCGGTCGCCATCCGCTGCGCCGAGCTGTCCGCCGACCGTCGCTCAGCCCGCCTGGTCGCCGGCGGCGGCATCGTCGCCGACAGCGAGCCTCTCGCCGAACTGGCCGAGACCCAGGCCAAATTCCAAGCCATGCTCAGCGCCATCGTCCGCCCCTGAGCGGCCTGCCCAAGGGCGCCGATGATGGGCGGCGACCACCGTGACCCTACGGTTGCCCCGTGCCCACGACGTTCAACCAGTCCGCAGCCGATGAGAAGGTGTCGGTGTTCGGGCGCCTGGTGGCGTACAAGTGGATCGTTGCCACGGTGTACGTCAGCGCTCTGTTCCTCGACATCCTCGACACCACGATCGTCAACGTGGCCCTGCCCAAGATGGGGGCCGACCTGCACAGCAGCAAGGTGGAGTGGGTGGTGCTGGGCTACACACTCAGCCTGGCAGTGTGGATTCCCACCAGTGGTTGGTTGGGCGACCGAGTCGGGACCAAGCGCACCTTCATGTTCGCCCTCAGCGCGTTCACCTTGGGTTCCGCGCTCTGCGGCATCGCGCAGTCACTCGACCAACTGATCGCGTTCCGCGTGCTGCAGGGTGTGGGCGGCGGCATGCTGACCCCGGTGGGCATGGCGATGCTGTTCCGTGCCTTCCCGCCCGCCGAGCGAGCACGAGTGTCCTCGATCATCATGATCCCCACCCTCTTCGCTCCAGCGTTGGGTCCGGTGTTGGGTGGCCTGCTGACGGAGTACCTCGACTGGCGCTGGATCTTCTACGTCAACCTGCCGATTGCGCTCGTCGCCATCTGGTTCGGGTTCACCTACCTGCGTGAACACCGCGAGCCTGCCGCCGGGCGGCTGGACGTAGCCGGCTTCTTCCTGTCGGCGGGTGCGTTGGCGTTGCTGGTGTACGCGCTGGAGCAGGGCTCCATGGCCGGGTGGGGTTCGCCGGAGATCGCGATCACCGGTGCCGTCGGTCTGACCTGCGCGGTGCTGATGGTGGTGGTCGAACTGCGCATACCGTTCCCGATGGTCGACCTGCGCCTGTTGAAGAACCGCATCTTCCGCCAGTGCAACATGGTCAGCCTTTTCTCCATGGCCGGATTCATGGGAGTCACGTTCGTGCTGCCCTTGTACCTGCAGAACATCCGGGGCCTCAAGCCGCTCGAATCCGGCCTCACCACCTTCCCCCAGGCCTTCGGCGTGATGGCCTCGTCGTTCCTGGCAGGACGGCTGTATGCGCGCATCGGCCCGCGCCGCATGATGTCGACCGGCCTCGTGCTCGCTGCCGGGACGATCGCCCTCCTCACCAACATCCAGCCGGACACCAGCCTGTGGTACATCCGCACGATCATCTTCTTCCGCGGCCTGTGCATGGGTTTCGCCTTCCTGCCCATGCAGGCCGCGAGCTACTCCACCATCCCGCCAGCGCAGAACGGTCGTGCAGCTTCGCTGTTCTCGACACAGCGGCAGGTGTCCGTGTCCATCGGTGTGGCCGTGCTGGCCAGCATCCTCACCGCTCACATGCGGCTGGACGGGCCGGTGGCCGAAGGTGCCGTCTCCCGGGCCATGGACGGCGTACACCTGGCTCTCTGGGTCGCGGTTGCGTTCGCGGTGTTCAGTTCCGTGGTCGCGTTGTTCATCCGCGACGACGACGCGCGCCACACCATGGTGCGCCGGGCCTGACCGTGCTGGTCAGGCGAGCGCCGCGGCGACGGCGGCGTTCAGGCGAGCATGCACGTCCACGTTGTTCGCGCGAGTGGTGCGGACCCGCACCACGGTGACCGCGTCGTCGTACACCGCGTCGCGCAGCTGAGCGATCGACTCGACGTCTCGCGCCCCTAGGCCGTGCGCCGTCGCCAACATGAGCACGTCGGTGCCGTGCGGTGTGCCGAACAGTTGCTCGAAGCGATCCGCCGGCAACTGGGTGGCCTGCGGCAAGAAGGAGAAAATCGCTCCCCCGTCGTTGTCCGTCACGACGATGGTCAGCGGTAACCCGCGCCCGGCCAACGCGGTGAGCGCGGTCTGGTCGTGGAGGAAGGCGACATCGCCGATGTGCACCACAGTGCGTTCACCCGTGGCCAAGGCGACACCGATGCCTGATGAGATGACGCCGTCGATGCCGTTGGCGCCACGATTGGAGAACACGCGTGTCGTGGCCCCGGGCATGCCGAACCACTCGAGGTCGCGAACCGGCATGGACGACGATGTCACCACGTTGCCGTTGAACATGCTGAGCCAGCGGGCCACGGCCGGCTCGTTCAGTCCGCCCATCGCGCGCAGCGACTCGTCGAACGCCTGCTGCGCTGCCTTGTCGGCGCGCTGCCAGGCACCGCTCCACTCGTCGTCCGGAGCGACCGTCATAGCGTTCAGCAACTCGGAGCACACGCTGGACACGTGCCCGTACACGCGCTCGTGCATGATCTGCAGCGGGTCGAGGATGCGCTGTTGCGCATGCACCTGCACGTGCGTGGCATCGCCTGCCGCCAGCCACTGGCCCAGCACCTTGGACGCAGGTGGTTCCCCGAGGTGCAGCACCACGGACGGTCGATGTGCAGCAGCAAACGTGGGCACGCGCAACAGCGCATCGAATGCACAGATCGCAGCGGGCAGATGGCGGCAACCCGAACGGGCGTCGGCCAGGATCGGCCAACCGAGGCGGGTGGCCAGCGTGTTGACGGCGTCGATGTCGTCGATACCGCGACCTGCGACGATGAGGCCACGCTGCGCCGACAACATCGCCGCCAGCTCCACCATGTCGGGGCGCATCATGAACCAGGTGTCGGGCTCGGCCTCCGGAACACCTGCAGCGACCGGCGGGAGATCGCCCGCCACACCGACCAACGGTTCGCGGAACGGAAGGTTCACGTGAACCGGCCCCGGGTCGCCGTCGACCGCGCTCATCCACCAGTCCTCCGCCCACTCGCGCCACACCTCGGCATCGGCAGCCTCGGGGGGACCGGGGTCGGCGAAGCAGCGCACGACTGCGCCGTAGAGATCGATCTGGTCGATGGTCTGCGGCGCGCCGATGCCGTGCAGTTCCGGAGGGCGGTCCGCGGTCAACACCAGCATCGGCACACTGGACAGGTCGGCCTCCACGACAGCTCCGTGGAAATGAGTGGCCGCTGTGCCGCTGGTGCAGAGCAACGCGGCCGGCACACCGGTGGACAAGCCCACACCGAGCGCGATGAACGAGGCCGCACGTTCGTCGTGCACCACCTGCACGTCGAGATCGTCCCGCGCCGCGAAGGCCAACGCCATCGGCGTGCTGCGCGATCCGGGCGCGATCACCGCGTGACGCAACCCCATGCGCACC
>CAZREK010000254.1:0-4005 GCA_964598965.1 uncultured Bifidobacterium sp.
TGTTGGCCAAGCAGTTGCTCAATGGCAGTGACCGACTCGCTGGCACCGGCAGTGCTGCGTTCACTCTGGGCTCGGCGTTCATGGCAGTGCCGTTGGCCGCGCTCATGCGTCGCCGCGGGCGTCGCTTCGGGCTCACGTTGGCGTACGCGCTCGGCATCGTCGGCTCGCTGGTCGCCGGGGTCGGTGGCGAGGTCGATCAGTTCGTCGTTTTCATCGTCGGCATGGCGTTGTTCGGTGGCGCGCAGGCCGCCAGCCTGCAAGGCCGCTACACCGCCGCCGACCTTGCGGAGCCCGAGCATCGAGCGAAGGCGATCGCCGCCGTCGTGTGGGTGGGCACGCTGGGTGCGGCGTTCGGTCCGCTGCTGACCCCGTGGGAGAAGAAGGCCGGCAAGGCGATGGGTCTCGACCCGCTGGTGGGTCCGTTCCTGTTCGCGGCCCTGATGGCTGCGATCGCGCTCGTAGTCCTGCAGGTGCGGTTGCGCCCCGACCCGCTGGAGGCGAGCGGCCAGCTCGACCCGCACGCGGAGCGCATCCACCCGCTTCATCAGGTGCGCGCCTCCATCGGCGTCATCCGCAACAGCCCGCTCGCACCGCTGGGCCTGGGAGCGATGGTCATCTCGCAAGCGGCGATGGTGGCGGTGATGACGATGACCCCACCGCACATGAAGGACCACCACCACGGCGACCTCAGCGCGTACGTGATCGCGCTGCACATCGTGGGCATGTACGCGTTCGCCCCGTTCGTCGGCCGCTTGGTGGAGCGCGTGGGCGAGGTGCGTTCGGTGATGCTCGGCGCGGTCGTCCTGGGCGCAGGTACGGTCGTCGCAGTAGCTGCGGGCTATGTGCCGTGGCTGATCTTCTTCGGGTTGTTCCTGCTGGGGGTGGGCTGGAACATCGGCCTCATCGCCGGCAGCGCGATTCTCACCGGGGCAGTGCCATCCGATTCACGGGTGGAGGTGCAAGGCACCGCCGACCTGACGATGAGCTTCTGCGGTGGCTCGGCCGCGTTCGCCTCTGGCTTCGTGAAGCAGGCGTGGGGTTTCCACATGCTGGCCAACGCGGCCACCCTGTCCGCCGGCCTGCTGCTGGTGGCCGCCTACACCCGCCACCTGCGTACCCGCGCCCAAGTCGGCGCTGAGAGCACGTCGGTGGTGGCTTGACCGCCGACTTCGGCGTCAGCGGCCGCGCAGCTTCTTCGACAGCTCGTTGAGGCGTGACTTCTCCGACTTGGAGAGCGAGTCGAGCCCGTTGGCACTGATCTTGTCGAGCAGCATGTCCAGTTCGGCCTGCTCCAGCGGGTCGTGCGCTGGTTCGCCCCACGGGCCGGTGACCACGGTGGGACCGCTGCTCTTACGGCGCTTCGCAGGCCGCGCCGTGCGCGACCGCTTGCCCATGACCTGGGGGATGAACCCGAGTTCGGACAACAGCCCGCACTGGCGTGCCCCGACGACGCCCACGGCGACGACCAGCAGTTCCAGCACGAGCACTTCGTAGGCGCGGTCGCCCACGTAGTAGAGCGCGTCGATGACGATGTAGATCAGCGCCATCACCCACGCTGGAATGCCGAAGAAGAAGCTGACATTCGGCATCTCCAACGCGAAGATCGCCATCAGCCCGATGCTGAGCACGCGCAGGCCGTACGCGGCGTACACGCTGTCGAAGCTGATCAGGCTGGTGATCGCCGCGGGAACGATCGTCATGGCCACGAGCAGCCAGGTGAAGCGCACGCGCCCCGCCAGTTCTTCGATGCGGTGCCCGAGGAACCAGAAGAACACCAGCGTGAGGATGATCCAGATGGCCTGATCGTTCAGCGGGTTCGCAATCGGCCAGGTGGCGACACGCCACACATCGCCGTCACGCACCAGCGCGCCGAGGAACACCATCTTGCTGAGCGACACCTTGTCGATCGCGTACCACACCATCGAAGCGATCGCGAGGCCCACCATGAAGGCCGTCGTGGTGACGTCGATGCTGCCGGCGCGGAACCATCCGTCGCGGCTGGGGCGTTCGGGGAGGGAGAACTGGTAACGGCCAGGCACGTGGCAACCCTACCCGTGGGCTTGCTACCAGTAGTGTCCACCTCATGGGGCGGATGTGCGGACAATGTGGCGGCGAACTGATCTCGGAGACCGGGTATTCCGAGTGGTGTCCGGCGTGCGACTGGAACGTCCGGCCGAAGACCGGCAACGAGTGGCGGCGCGAGGTCGCAAAGCCCAGCCGCCGTCGCACCAAACTGGCGGAGGACACTCATCAGGCCTTGCTGAAGGAATTGCCGTCGCGCCCCAATGCGGGTCTCGCAGGACTCGTCGTCATCGGGACGGCCTGCGCGGTGCTTCTTTTCCAGGTCGTGTTGATTGCGCTGGCCGTCTGGATCATGGTCGCGTCCTCAGCGAAGGTGTTCAGCCTGATATTTACCGTCCCCTTACTGGTGGCGGGCGTCTTCCCGTTCTGGCTGGTGATCCGCAGCTCCCGGGGTCGAGTCAGGGTCCGTCGCACGGAGTGCCCGCAACTGTGGGCTCACGTCGAACGAACAGCATCCGCAGTCGGGGCAGGCAAGGTTCGGCGACTCAACTTTGACGATCGCTTCAACGTCAGCGTTCACCGAGGTGTTGCCGGCAGCGACTTGACCATCGGACTGCAGTTGTGGGCTGCGCTGCCCCAACCGCACAGAACCGCGGTTCTTGCCCACGAGTTGGCTCATGTTCGCAACGGTGACCCCATCCGCGGTTTCGCCGTCGGGGTCTCGATGGTCGCGCTCGAGGAGTGGTACCAGCTGCTGCGCACCACTCGAGGTGGCTTCGCCGCGCTGTTCACCGCGGCGCTCGCCTGGCCGGTCGGGGCCTATATGTCGCTGATGCGGAAGCTCGCGGCACTGACCAATCAGAGAGCCGAGTACTTCGCCGACTTGTGCGCCGCTGATGCGGTGTCCACCGAGACGCTGGTTGCCGCTCTCGCAACGGTCCACTCCGGGTCTGTCACCGCGGCCACCGCGATGCAAAGGACTCCCCGTGGCGGTGACGCGTGGGAGGCCATCCGTGTCCGATTCGCCGAACTGCCCGAGGGCGAACTCCGCCGCCGCCGACGCGCTGCAGAACTCGATGTGGACCCCGACCCGGACGGTACTCATCCGCCGATGGGCTACAGGATCGCTGTACTGCGGGCTCACCCGCGCACGGGGGACGCGTCGCTGACGGCGACCCCGGAGTTCGCGGACGAAGGCTTCGCAGAGGTGCAGGCTGCAGTCGCGCGGCACATGAATCAGGGCCGGCGCCGCCGGAGGCGCTGACATCCTCCCGTCCCCCTAGGCTCGCACGCATGGTTGCGCGACCGCCTGCGGGCACGATCCCCGACACCCCGGGGTCGTACCAGTTCAAGGACAAGGACGGTCGCGTCATCTACGTGGGCAAGGCGTCCAGCCTGCGCCAGCGCCTCTCGAACTACTTCCAGGACCCGCGCAACTTGCACCCGCGCACGGCCCAGATGGTGGCGACGGCCACCAGCGTGGAGTGGATCGAGGTGCGCAACGAGGTCGAGGCGCTCATGCTCGAGTACAGCCTCATCAAGCAGCACCGCCCGCGCTTCAACGTGCAGCTGCGCGACGACAAGAGCTACCCGTTCATGGCCGTCACGGTCGACGAGCAGTTCCCGAGGGCGATGGTCATGCGCGGCCGCAAGCGCAAGGGCACCCGCTACTTCGGCCCGTACGCGCACGCCTATGCGATTCGCGACACACTCGACCTGTTGTTGCGCAGCTTCCCCATTCGCACGTGCAGCCCCAGCAAGTTCAACCAGCACCAACGGCTGGGCCGGCCGTGCTTGCTGTTCCACATCGAGAAGTGCAGTGGCCCGTGCGTCGGCGAGATCGAGGAGATGCCGTACCGCCAGCTGGTGCAAGAGCTGTGCGATTTCCTGGACGGCGACACGGACGACATCGTCAAGCGCCTGGAAGCGGAGATGGCTGCCGCGGCGAAGGAGCTGGAGTACGAGCGCGCTGCCCGCGTGCGC
>CAZREK010000255.1:0-3993 GCA_964598965.1 uncultured Bifidobacterium sp.
GGGGGGGGGGGGGGGGGGGGGGGGGGGGGGGGGGGGGGGGGGGGGGGGGGGGGACCTACCCCACGCGACACGTCGCGTGCGTGGCAGGTGACGGCGATGTGATGATGACGGTGCAGGAACTGGCCACCATCTCCCACGAGCACCTGGCCGTGGTGGTGCTGGTGGTCGACAACCGCTGCTACGGGACCATTCGCACCCACCAGGAGCGGCGCTATCCGGACCGACCCTTCGGCACTGCGCTCACCAATCCCGACTTCGTGCAGCTGGCCGAGAGCTTCGGCATGACGGCATGGCGCACGACCGGCGTGGGCGACACGCTCGCCGCGCTCGGTGAGGCGCTCGGCAGTCGCGCCGCGTGCCTGGTGCACCTCGTGGTCTGACGCGACAGGGCCCCCGAGCGTTTCACCCGGGGGCCCTTTGTGTCACTGATCGGGGGGATCAGGTGTAGACGGCCAGGAAGGCCTCGTTGAGCTTGCGGTCGTGGTAGAAGACGGCCGGGCCGACCTCGTCCCACGTCCAGGTGATCGGCTTCGCGTCCGGGTAGGTGGCGTAGCCACCGCAGAACGTCTCGAAGCGGTTGCCCGAGTTGTCGAAGGCGTAGATCGTGGTGCCACGGGTGACGCCATGACGGGTCGGGCCCATGTCGATCGAGACCTTGTTCATCGACATCAGGTCGGCGGCGCGCAGCACGCGCTCCCAGCTCTCGAGCAGGAAGGCGGTGTGGTGCAGCTTGCCGGGCTCCTCGTTGCGCACGAACGCGATGTCGTGGGCCTTGGTGCTGCAGCTCAGCCAGATGGCGAGGTCGGTCTTGCCGTCCTCCAGCAGGATGTGCTCCACCAGGTAGAAACCGAGCACGTCGCAGAAGATGGCCTGCACCTTCTCGATGTCCGGGCCGTACAGCAGCGCGTGGTCCATGCGGATCGGGCCGAGGCCGCGCTCGGATGCCTCGTTCCACGGCGGCGGGTTGAAGTAGCCCATGCCGTTGCCGACCTCGGTCTTCTCCGCGTACAGCTCGATGAGGTGGCCCGAGGGAATCTGGAAGCGCACGCGCTCGCCGGTCTCCAGCAGGTCGCCGGCCTTGATGCGTTCGGTGCTGACGCCGTAGTTGTTGAGGTCCTTCTCCAGCTTGTTGAGGTCGGCGACCGAGGCCACCTTGAAGCCGAAGAAGTCCATGCCGGCTTCACCTGCATCGCGCAGGATGATGCTGTGGTGGTCGCGCTCGTCCCATGCCTTGAAGTAGGCGCGGTCCTTGTCGCGGCCGGTCTGCACGAGGCCGAGCACGTTGGTGTAGAACTCGACGGCTTCGTCGAGGTCGAGCACCTTCAGCTGCATGTGCCCCGGGCGCAGTACGCCTGTCAATGCCATTGCTGTTCTCCTTGTTGTTGTCGGTTGATGAGTTGAGGCTCAGTGGGTGTTGGGAACGAGGTCGGAGCCCTTTGGACAGGGTCGGACGACGAGGTCGCTGCTGGGAAAGATGCGGCACGACAGCACCACACCGTCGGCCAGGTCGTCGTCGGTGACGAAGGCCTTGCTCATCCGCTTGGCGATGTACGTGCCATCGACCACCTGCACTCGGCAGACGCCGCAACCACCGCTGCGGCAGCCCACCTGAATGCCATGCACGCCACGGCTCTCCATGCCGAGCAGCACGTTCTTCGAGTCGGGGCAGCGGAACTGCTCTCCGGTGGTCTCGACGGTGACGAGATGGTCGCTCATCGCCGTTCAGATCTTCTTGAACAGTGGGCTGCGCACGCGGCCCGAGTCGGCGGCGGAGATGAACAGTTCTTGGAAGATGTCGCGCTCGAAGAGTCGACCGCGCATGAGTGCGGTGACGCAGGCGTCGATCATCGCCGGCGGGCCGCACAGGTAGGCCTTGTGCCCGCGGAAGTCGTTGTCGAAGTGCGCCGCGGCGACATCGTGCACGAAGCCACGAGCACCTGCCCACCCGCTGTCCTCGGGCTCGTGGGACAGCGCCGGCACGTAGGTGAAGTTCGAGTGCGCTGCCTCCAGGCCACGGAGTTCGTCCACGTGGTACAGCTCGTCAGCCGTGCGCGCTCCATGGACGAGCGTGATCGGCAAAGTGCAACCGCGCTCCAACAAGTCGAGGATCATCGACCGCGGGCTGGAGAGGCCGGAGCCGCCGGCGAGGAACAGCATCGGCTGCTGCGCAGACTCGCGCACGTGGAAGCGCCCATACGGCCCGGTCAGCTTCAGGGTGTCCCCCACTGCCAACTGCTGGTGGATCCAGGTCGTGGCGGCACCACCGGGCAGGTAGCGCACGTCCAGTTCCACCTCGTGCGGGTTGGAGGGTGACTGGGCGAACGAGAACGGGCGGTGATCATTGCCACCGGGCAACTCGACGTTGACGTACTGCCCCGCCTGGAACGGTAAGCCCTCCGGATCGTCGACCTTGGCGAACACACCCTTGATCGTTGGTGTGAGGTCCTCGATGCGCGAGACGGTGGCCGTCACCGTTCGCACCGGCAGGTGGAGTGCATCAGGTTCGTCGTCGATGTCGGCTTCGATGGTGACATCGCTCTCCGCTGTTGCGCAGCAAGCGAGGCACAGTCCTTCTTCTCGTTCGAAGTCCATCAACGCGAAGCTGGAGAACGGCCCGTGGTCGATCTCGCCGTCGACCACCTGCACCTTGCACGTACCGCACAACCCGTGACCACATGCGTGCGGGAGGTAGACACCCGCGCGCAAGCTGGCGTCGAGGAGGGTCTGCCCCTCCTCGACGCCAATCGTCTGGCCCAACGGCTCGATGGTGAGCTCGAAGGTCATAACGCTTGCTCAGCCCTCTCGTCTCAGCTCGACGTGCCCTTGATGCCGGTGAGACCCGGCGCCTTGAACGTCAAGCTGTCCTTGTGCCGGATGCCGTTCTCCGCCAACGACTTGGCGGGGTCGGGGCTGAAGGGCTTGCGACCCTTCGTCCACTCGACCTTCGACCAGTCGATCTTGGCGAAGTCGGGGTGCTGGCCGAACGAACCCGGCAGAACCGCTTCGATCAACGCCCCGAAGGGCATGTCGGGCGGCAGCGGGAACGCGAATGGTGCACAGAACATGAGATGGTCAAGCCACCCCACGTACACCAACTGGGCTCCGTGGAACTTGTCGGCACCGTCGGGACGGCTGCCCTTGTACTCCTTGACGGCTACAACAGCCATTGGTCTGTCTCCTTCGTCCTCGTCGCTCAGGCGTTGCTCTGGAGCATTTCGCGCCAGGCCTTGAAGTTGTCGTGGTCACGGCTGGCCGTGTAGGGCAAGTTGTCGGTGCCGACGTCGTAGCGGTACCACTTGATCACCTCGAGCAACGGGTTGAAGTCCGGCGACGTCGGGTCGGCGTCGGGACCGAAGCAGTTGCCCTGGTAGATCTGGTGCACCGGCAGCCAGGCCTGCACGTACTTCTCCGGCTCGTGGTCGAAGATGTTCTTGCAACCGTCGCTGCAGAAGTGGAACGTCTCGCCGTCGTACTCGCTCTCGCGGTAGCAGATGCGGGTCGGGTCGCCGGGCTCGGTGAAGAGCATCGGGATCTGACACACCTGGCACAGCTGCGGCAAGGTGCCGTTGTTGAAGCGGGTGCCGGCGGCCTCCTGCTCGGCGAAGTACTCGTAGCGGGCGCGGTAGTACTTGTCGAACGTGTCCGGGTACTTCTGCGACTGCCACGCCATGTCGTCCTCGCTGGGAACCCAGGTGTGGAACGGAGCAGCGGCCTGGTACTGGTAGAAGGTGGCCCATGCCTGGTGCGACAGGTGCTCCTTGTCGTCACAAGCCTGCTGCCAGCCGAGCGGCGGGCGGATGCCGTAACGAGCGAGGTCGTTGAACAACGCACCACCGTTCTGCTCGGCGTAGATCTCCCAGGCTTCCTTCCAGCTCATGACCTTCTTGGGCAGCATGTAGTCGAGCATCATCGCCACGAGGGTGAGGACGCGATAGCCACGCCAGAACCACTTGTCGATCCAGTGCTGCACGATCGGCACGTTGTCGGGGTCCT
>CAZREK010000256.1:0-3954 GCA_964598965.1 uncultured Bifidobacterium sp.
GTGGTGCACCTCTTCTGCAAGCCGACCCCTCTGTTCGACGGCGACGCGGTGGTCGCCGCGGTGCGCGCCGCCGAGGCCGATGGCTGCCAAGTGGTGGCCGTGTCCACTCTGGGCCACAAGTGCGATGCCGCCTTCATGGCGATGCACGAGGACCTGAAGGTGCTGCGCGCGCTGCAGTCCGCTCTACAGCGCGCCGGGCTCGACGTGGTGGACAGCTACGTCAGCCTCACCGAGGCCAGCGAGTACGCGGCCGGCATGCCGGAGGAACACCTCAAGGCTCGTCTGTACCCCGACATCCCGCCCAAGGCCCATCACATGCCGGCCTGGTGCTTCTACCCGATGTCGAAGAAGCGTGAAGCGCACGCCAACTGGTTCACCCTGCCGTTCGACGATCGCAAGCGTCTGATGCACGAGCACGGCACCAGCGGCCGCAAGTTCGCCGGGCGCGTGGTGCAATACGTCACCGGCAGCACCGGCCTCGACGAGTACGAGTGGGGCGTCACCCTGTTCGCCGTGCACCCCGACGATCTGAAGGAAGTCGTGTACACGATGCGCTTCGACGAGGCCTCCTCGGTGTACGCCGAGTTCGGTCCGTTCTACACCGGCATGGTGGTGCCGGTGGAGGAACTCGTCGCCACGCTGTAAGCGCGCCGCCTACGCGTCGCCGATGCGCAGCAGACCGTCGCCGACGTCGCGTCCGGACTCGTCGAAGGTGAAGCGCTCGAAGACGGCGCCCACTGCCTCGCCGGTGGTGCTCACGGACAGATAACCGGACGGCCCGTCGTAGTTGATGTTGCGCCCGGCGTCGAGCGCGGCAAGGCACGCAGGGAACGTGCTGCAACTGCTGCCGTTGGCGGTCACGACGGAGACGGCGTTGGCGACGTCGGCCGGGAGGGTGGAGCCAGCGCTGACGGCCGCGAGAGCGAGGATGTTGAGGCAGTCGTAGGCGTTCTGCGCGTACAGGCCACTGGCCGACGGGTCGACGGCCGCGAGCGAGTTGTCGAACGTGGTGGACGTCGGGTACGCAACCGGTGACACCCCGATGATGCGTGCGGCTCGATCGCCGGTGTACGGCGCCGCGGCAGCGTCTGGGCGGCGCCCCGCGTCGTTGACGACGAACGTCAGCCGCCCACCGGTGGCTTCGTCGATGGCGGCGATGACGGCCGGTCCGGTGAGCCCGTCGGCGATGACGGTGACGATGTCGGGGTCGGCGTCGGCGACCGCTTGCGCGGTCTCGCGCAGCGACGCCTCGGAGTCGTCGAACACGGTCTGAGCCACGACCGTCGTGCCGTTGCGCCGGATCGCGGTGGCGACATGGTCGGCGAACGGGCGGCCGTACCCGTCATCCACGGCGACGACGGCTGCCGAGCCGGCGCCGGAGGTCTCCACCAAGCGAGCGAGCGCCTGCGCCTGGAGGCTGTCGCTGGCGATCGTTCGGAACAGCAGGCCGCGGTCGGGGAAGTCGTCGAGCGCCAAGGCCGTTGCCGTGGGCGCGCAGGTCAGCACTCCGGCATCGACAGTGGTCGCAAGTGTGTTCAGCAACGTCAGCGACGAGGTGGGGCCGATGATCGCGTCGACGTCGGTCTGTAGCAGGCTCTGCACCGCCAGCAGTGCGGTGGCGGGCGAGTCGCCTTCCTCGCGGAGCACCAACCGCACTTGTCGCCCGTTGACCCCACCGGCATCGTTGATCTCCTCGGCGGCGACGGCCAGCGCGGCGGACATCGACACGCCCAACTCGGCGGCCGGGCCGACCGTCGGCAGCACCGCCCCGACCGTCAGGATGCCGTCATCGACCGGCGCCGTGGTGGAGGCCGGGAGGGTGGCGAGCGTCGTCGGTGCCCCGTTGCCGCCCCCCGTGCAGGCGGCGAGAAGTGCCGAGCACACCACCACCGTGAGAGAGAGCCGAGCGCGCCGAGCGGTCACGAGCCGAGTGTAGGAGAGAAGGCGGCGAGCCGAGGGCCGACGGGAGAGACCCCCGGCTCACCATGGCGTTCCCGATGCAGGCCAGCATACTCACGGCGGGCGGAGGGGGAATAGGGTCACGGTGTGAGCGACGCCGACAGTGCTGCCAACTCCGACCTGCACCGCTGGAGTGCCGCCCTGTCCGGGGTTGCCCGTACCGGCCTGGCGTTCACCCAGAACCTCTACGAGCGCGAGCGCTATGAGGAGGTTCTACACATCGCCGCCGACATTCGCGCCGCTGCGGAGGACGACCTCGAGGTTCGTCGCGAGCGCGACCACTTCGTGCAGGAGTGGCTGGACAACGTCGGCGAGGGCGTGCCCGGCTACGTCACCCCGAAGGTCGCGGTCGGGGCGATCGTGGGCAACGACGACGGCGAGATCCTGATGGTGCAGCGCGCGGACTCGGGCCTGTGGTTGTACCCCACCGGATGGGCCGACATCGGCTACTCCGCCGCCGAGGTCGCGGTGAAGGAGGTTCGCGAGGAGACGGGTATCGAGTGCGAGCCGTTGCGCCTCGTGGGATTGATCGACGGTCACCGGGCCGGGTTCTCCCGGTTCGCGATGTACCTGTTGCTGTTCCACTGTCGTGCCGTGGGCGGCGAGCTGCGGGCGCACCCGCTGGAGGCCTCGGCCGTTGGGTGGTTCGGTCGCGATGAGCTGCCGGCGCGAACGATGGGCGCGGAGGCGTGGGCTGGGCTGGCATTCGCGGCGATCGATGGTCAGCCGCTGGACGCGATGTTCGACCTGCCGCGCCCCGAGGTGTGGCGTGGTGAAGCGCCGCACTGAGCGGCGCCAGGTCAGGTCAGCTGTCGCCACCCTGATCGCGTAGGAACCGCTCGACCTCGGCCATCAGTTCCTCGCTGTCGACGTCGGTGTCCTCGGCCAGTTCGCCGCCGACACTGTCGTCGTCATCCTCGTCGTCCTCGTCGTCCGGGTCGTACTCGTACTGCTCATAGTCGTCGAGGTCGCCGCTGTCGGACATGCTCTCCAGCCGGGCGACGTAGCCGATCAGGTCGCCGTCGTCGGCCACCAGCGAGGTGACACGCCGGTCGTACTCCTCGGCCTCTGCCGCCAGGCGGCCGACGGGTGCAGGGGTGCCGATCATCTCGCACGTGCGCTGCACCAGCGCGAGCGTGGCTTTGGGGGAGGGCAGTTGCGAGGCGTAGGCCGGTACCGCCGCCCACAGCGATGCGGTGGGGCGACCTGCGCGAGTGCACGCGTCTTGCAGCACGCCGACGATGCCCGTGGGCCCTTCGTAGCGGCTGCGCTGCAGGTCGAAGCGATCGATGACGTCCTGGTCGGTGGACGTGCCCATCAGCTGCACCGGGCGCGAGTGCGGCACGTCGGCGAGCAGTGCGCCGAGGGTGATGACCAGCGAGGCGTCGAAGTGGTTGGCGATGGCCACCACTTGGTCGGTGAACAGTCGCCAGCGAAGCGCGGGTTCGGGGCCGAGCATGAGGATGACGTCGCCGCCGGGCGTGCTCGCGCTCCACAGGCCGACGGTGGGCCACACGATGGTGCGCTTCTGCTCGGGTGTGAGGCGCACGTGCGGACGCACGGTGGCGAAGTCGGTGAACTCCTCCGGGTCGATCTCCGCGAGCGGCGCGGCCTGCC
This sequence comes from uncultured Bifidobacterium sp., assembly GCA_964598965.1. Classification (GTDB taxonomy): domain Bacteria; phylum Actinomycetota; class Acidimicrobiia; order Acidimicrobiales; family Ilumatobacteraceae; genus UBA668. Next base: position 3,577 of record CAZREK010000256.1, read on the forward strand.
ACGCTTCCACGAGGTGACGCACGCCGTTGCTGGCCGCATCGGCCGCGTCGTTCCAGCCGGTGAAGGCCGCGATCAGCTTGGGGCGGTGCAGGGTCGGTTGCCCCAGCCAGCGCACATGCTCCATGGCGAGGCAGCCTACCGGCGGGCCGTGAGGGGTAGGTTGGGCCGCGTGACCGTCAGCCTCTCGATTGCCACCGTCGCCGACCAGGAGCTGGTCGATGCCTTCGCCCGCCTGCTGCCGCAGCTGTCGAAGAGCTCACCGTCGCCCACCCAGGCGCAACTGCAGGAGATGGTCGATGCGCCGGCCAGCGACGTGCTGCTGGCTCGCCTGGACGGCCAGATCGTGGGCACGCTGACTTTGGTGACGTTCAGGCGAGC
>CAZREK010000257.1:0-3953 GCA_964598965.1 uncultured Bifidobacterium sp.
CTGCCACGTCCGCGACGTGTACCGCCTGTACCTGTACCGGCTCGACCTGATGCTGACCCAGACCGACCCGCACTTCGAGAACTGGGACCAGGACCAGACCGCGATCGACGACCGCTACGACCAACAGGACCCGGCCGAGGTGGCGCTCGAACTGGCGGCCGCGGCCGACATGCTGTCCGCCCGCTTCGCCACGGTGGGCGCCGCGGACTGGCAGCGCACCGGCGTGCGCAGCGACGGTGCCGCCTTCACCATCGACACCTTCGCCCGCTACTTCCTGCACGACCCACTGCACCACCTGTGGGACATCGAGCAGGGCTACTCCGAGATCGGTTGAGTCGCCGGGGCCTTCAGGGCCCTCGGTCGCATCGCGACGATGCAGGTCCAACAGGCGAGCAGGGCTGACAGCGCAGGCGATCGGATGACTGCGATCAGTTGTGCCAGGCCGCACAGGACAGCCCATACCCGACGGACCTTCACGTCATCAGGTCGGGCCACGTAGGCGAGCAGCGGCACGACGACGCACCCGATGGCAGTGAGGGTCCACATCGTGCTGCGGGTGACCTCGAACATCGGGCCGAGGTCGCCGAAGCCACCGGCGCGCCCCGAGTCGGGCATTCCATGGAAGGTCCAGGCAGGGCGAGTTGCCCACCACGCGGCCGACGCGAGCAGGACAACGCCGCCGCCCGTTCGCCACCGGTCTTCCCGCCGCATGGCAGCGGAGCCTAGGCGCAGTCCTACACCCCATGTCACCTCGTTCCGATTTCGAATTGGCCGCAGTGAATTCGAAATCGGAACGAGGTGACCGGGCGCAGAGTGCTGGGTGCGGCCACGAGGCGGCCCGAGGCCCGCAACCCACCTCAGGCGTAACGCGCCACCAACTCGTGGCCGATGCGGGCCAACTCGGCACGCAGCTCGGTCGGCGCCAGCACCTCCACGGCCCCGCCGAAACCGCCCAGCTCTCCGGCCAGCTCGCGCGCATGGTGACCGCGCACCTCGACCTCGACCCGACCGTCGGCCGCCGCGGCACCGATCCGCACCCGTTCGCCGAGGCGGAAGGTGAGGATTCGCAGCATGTCGTCGCGCACCAACGCCTGCACCACCACCGGCGTGCGCATCTCCTCCACCCGGTCGGCGATCAGCGACCACGCCTGGGCGAGGTCGAACCCGTCCGGTCGTGTGGCCTCGCGCCCTGTCTCCACCACATGGTCGATGCGGTCCACGCGGAACGTGCGCAGGCCGGCCGCGGTGTCGCCGATCAGGTACCAAGTGCCCGCCTTCGCAGCGAGGCCCAGCGGCTCCACCAAACGCGTGGTGACCTCGCCACTGCGCGCCGTGTAGCCCATCTCCAACTGGCGTGCGTGCACCACCGCGTCGCGCACGGCGTCCAGCAGCTCCGGCGTTCGACGCGCCACCGAACGCTGACCCCACCCGCGCTGGTCGATCACCACCGCCTCACCGGCTCGCTCGGCCGCCCCACGGAACTGCTCGGGCAACGCGCGCACCAACTTGCGCAGCGCAGCCTTCAGCTCGGGTGTGGCCGACGCCGACGGCCCGGCCACTGCGAACAGCGCTTGTGCCTCGGCCGCCTTCAAACCGCTGAGGTCCGTGCGCCCGCCACCGGCCAGCCGCCAGCCACCGTTGCGACCGGGCAGCGAGTACACCGGCAGACCGGCCAACCCCAGTGCCTCCAAGTCGCGACGGGCAGTGCGCGGCGAGATCTCCAACTCGGCCGCGACCTCCGCGGCGGTGATCTGCCCGCGCTGCTGCAGCAGGAGGAGGACGGCCACGAGGCGGTCGGCACGCATGTCCGAATGTTCTCACGAACATGGCCAGAAGATGGCCACTTTTGCGGGGACGATGAGCGCATGACCGAAACACTCACTGCCACCGATCCTCGTACCTACTTCGCCGGCGCCGTCGCCACCGCTCGCCCGGTGATCGCCGCCGTCACCCCTGACCAGATGGCCGGCGCCACGCCCTGCCCCGACTTCGACGTGCGCACCATGCTGGGCCACCTGCTGGTGGTGCTGGACCGCGTGGCTCTGCTGGGTGAGGGCAGCGACCCGATGACCCTGCCCACCGCCCACACCGGCATCGGCGACGACGCATGGGAGGCCGAGTGGCTGGCCCGCGCCCACCGCGTGCAGACCGCGTGGAGCGACCCGTCGCGGCTGACGGCGATGATGACCCTGCCGTGGGTGACCGCCCCCGGCGCAGCGCTGCTGGCGATGTACACCTCCGAACTCACCGTGCACACCTGGGACCTCGCCACGGCCACCGGTCAGCAGCCGGCGTGGCGCGACGACGTGGTGCAGGTGGCACTCGATGCGGCGCTGCAGGCGCTGGCTCCCGGCGACCGCGAGGCCGGTTTCGAGGCAATGCGCCAACGCCTGCCAGCGCAGCTGTCGGCCAACTTCCCGCCGTTCAAGAACGCGGTCGAGATCGCCGACGACGCACCGCTGATCGACCGGCTGATCGCGTGGTACGGGCGGCAGCCCTGAGCGTTACGGCAACTGGCCGACGTGCGCCAATGCCAACCGGATGAGGCGATCGTGGCCGCCGGTCATCTCGCGACGCACGTGTTCGCTGACGGCTTCCTCCGGCGTGTACCACGCCAGGTCGAGTGCCTCCTGCGTGGGCGTGCAGTCGCCGGACACCGGCACCACGAACGCCAAGCTGACAGCGTGGTGGCGCGGGTCGTGAAAACCGCTGACATCGGGGTCGGGGAAGTACTCGACGATGGTGAACGGGGCGACCTCGGCGGGGATGCGCGGCAGGGCAACCGGGCCGAGGTCCTTCTCCAAGTGACGCAGCAGGGCGTCGCGCACTCGCTCGCCGTACAGCACGCGGCCGCTGACCACCATGCGGCTGATGGTGCCGTCGGCGGCCTGGCGCAGCAGCATGCCCACCTTGGTGACACGGCCGAGGTCGTCGACCCGCACGGGGACGGCATCGACGTACACCAGGGGCACGTTGGCGCGGATGTTCTCGAGCTGGTCGCGTGACAGCCAGCCGGTCTTGGTGTCGAGTTGGTCGCTCATGTCGCTCGCAGGCCTCGGGGGTGGACCCCCATAGTTTGCCGCACGCGGTCAGCGACGACGGGGACGCCGCGGAAAAGGATCCGGCGGCGGTTGCGGCGGAGCGTAGACCGACTTTTCCTCGTCGATCGGAACGGTGATGCCGTCGCGGTCGACGTCGTGCGGCTCGGTGGGGTTAGCCACCACGACGGGCGCCTGCTCCTTCACCGGGCGACCCATCAACAGGTCGTCCATCGCCACCAGACCGGCGGCCAGCATCGCACCGGCGGCCCCGTGGCGGCGCCGAGCGTTGGCCACCATGTCGGCGTGGCTCGCCTCAGCGATCGGCGCTGCGGACTGCTCGTCGTCGGGGGACTGCTCGTCGGGCTCCACCGCGTGCACGCTATCGACACCCATCTCAGGTATCGCACAAAGGCACGATCGCGATCACCTACTCTTTGCTCCGTGCCGGAAGGGGACGTGCTCCATCGGACGGCCGCTGCATTGCGGACGGCCTTGGTCGGGCGGGCGATGACGCGCTTCAGCGCTCCTCGCCTGGTCGGTCCGTCGCCCGCACTCACCCGCGTGATCGAGCGCGTGGAGAGCCATGGCAAGCACCTCGAGATCGTGTGGGACGACGGCATGGTGCTGCACACCCACTTGCGCATGTCCGGCTCGTGGCACCTGTACCGCATCGGCGAGCGCTGGCGCCGCCCGCAGGATCACATGCGCGCCCTGATCGAAGTGCCGGACTGGGTGGCAGTCTGCTTCGACGCTCCAGTCGTCGAGACCTACCGCGAGTACGACCGCTTCCGCCACCCCGGCTTCGGGCGCCTCGGCCCCGACCTGGGCACGGCCTCGGACGACGAGCTGGCCGAGTGCGCCCGCCGCGGCGCCGAGAACCCCGACCCCGCCGAGACGAACGCTGGGGGGCCG
>CAZREK010000258.1:0-3951 GCA_964598965.1 uncultured Bifidobacterium sp.
CTGCTTCGCCGGCAACGCGGCCATCCTCGGTTGCTGCGACGTGGTGATCGCCACTGCGGACAGCAACATCGGCATGGGCGGCCCGGCGATGATCGAGGGCGGCGGCCTGGGCGTGTTCGCCCCCACCGAGATCGGCCCGATGGACGTGCAGCAGGCCAACGGTGTGGTGGACATCGCCGTCGCCGACGAGGCAGAAGCCGTCGCCGTCGCCAAGCAGTACCTCGCGTACTTCACCCAGCGCACGCAGCAGGACTGGACGTGCGCGGACCAGCGCGAGCTGCGCCACGTGATCCCCGAGGACCGCAAGCGCGCGTACGACGTGCACGCGGTCCTCCGTGGCCTGTTCGACACGGGCAGCGTGCTGGAGCTGCGCCGCGACTTCGGCCTGGGCATGGTGACCGCGCTCGCCCGCATCGCCGGCCGCAGTGTGGGCGTGGTCGCCAACAACCCGAACCATCTGGCCGGCGCGATCGACAGCGATGGCGCGGACAAGGCGGCGCGGTTCATGCAGTTGTGCGACGCGCACGACATCCCGATCGTCACCCTCGTGGACACGCCCGGGATGATGGTGGGCCCGGAGGTGGAGAAGACCGCGCTGGTGCGTCACTGCACGCGTCTGTTCGTCACGGGTGCCAACGTCACCGTGCCCACGGTCAGCGTGGTGTTGCGCAAGAGCTACGGGCTGGGCGCGCAGGCGATGATGGGCGGCAGCACCAAGGCGCCACTGGCCACGGTGGCGTGGCCCACCGGCGAGTTCGGTGGCATGGGGCTGGAGGGTGCGGTGCGCCTGGGCTTCCGTAACGAGCTGGAAGCGATCGCCGACCCCGACGAGCGCGAGCGCACCTTCCAGCAGATGGTGGACCGCATGTACCAGGTGGGCAAGGCGGTCAACATCGCCAGCCACTTCGAGATCGATGACGTCATCGACCCGGCCGACACACGCCGTTGGATCTCGGCGATCCTCGACGCGGCCCCGCCGGCACCCGCCCGCACCGGCAAGAAGCGACCCAACATCGACACCTGGTAGAGCCTGCCTGGTAGAACCGGGGCATGCGCATCGACGAAGTGGAACTGCGGCTCGTCCGCCTTCCCTACCGCTTGCCGTTCAAAACGTCCTTCGCGGAGGAGAGCGAGAAGCACGCGGTGATCGTCACCGTGCGCTCCGAGGGGGTGGAGGGTTACGGCGAGGGCGTGATGGACCCGTTCCCCAACTACCGCGAGGAGTGCATCGCCGGCGCGTGGCACCTGCTGCGCAACGCATTCGCCCCCGAGTTGCTGGCCAACGGGTGTGGGCACCCCAGCGAGCTGATCGGCCGGTGGGCCCGCTGGCGTGGTAACCCGATGGCCAAGACCGCGCTCGAGCTGGCCGTGTGGGACCTCTACGCCCGGCAGCAGGGCGTGCCCCTGCGCGAGCTGTTGGGCGGCAAGCGCACCGAGTTGCCGGTGGGCGCCAGCTTGGGCATGGCGAGCATCCAGGCCTCGGTGGACAATGTCCGTCGCCACGTTGACCAGGGCTACAAGCGCATCAAGTTGAAGATCGAGCCGGGCTGGGACGTGGAGCTGCTGTCCGCGGTGCGCGCCGAGTTCCCGTTCATCGAGCTGACCGTCGACGCCAACTCCGCCTACACGCTGGGCGACCTCGACGTGCTGCGCCAGATCGACGAGTTCGGGCTGCACTACATCGAGCAGCCGCTGCACTGGGACGACATGGTGGAGCACGCGCACCTGGCCGAGTTGATCCACACGCCCATCTGCCTGGACGAGACGCTGACCTCGCCGGCCCGCGTGAAGGCCGCGCTGGACATGGGCGCGTGCAGCGTGGTGAACGTGAAGGTGGGCCGCGTAGGTGGCCTGCAGGCGGTGCGCGAGATCCACGACCTGTGCGTGGGCCGTGGCGTGCCCATGTGGTGCGGCGGCATGTTGGAGACCGGGATCGGCCGCGCGCACAACATCCATCTGGCCACCATGCCCGGCTTCGTGTACCCGGGCGACACCGCATCGGCCAGCCGCACCTACGCCCGCGACATCACCGAGCAGCAACTCGAGACCACCGACGGCATCATGCCGGTGCCGCCGGGGCCGGGCATCGGTGTCACCCTCGACCGTCCGTTCCTGGCGGAGGTCACCGAGCAGGTGGAGACCGTGCGCGCATGATCGAGTTGCGCGTGTTGCGCACCGCCGACGAGCTGGCGGTGATGCCTCCGTTCGAGCGCAAGATCTGGGGTGTCGTCGACGAGGTGGTGTCGGTGAACATGCTGGTGGCCTGCTTGGAGGAAGGCGGCGTCGCCATCGGTGCGTTCGTGGGCGAGCAGGTGGTGGGCACCGTGTTCGGGTTCCGCACGCACGAGGAGCGCGTGCTGCACTCGCACTACATGGCGGTGGACCCCGACTATCGCCGCCACGGGTTGGGCGAGCAGTTGAAGCGTCGCCAGGCGGAGTGGTGCGTGGACAACGGCGTGACCGCGATGCGCTGGACGTTCGACCCGCTGCAGTTGGCCAACGCGCACTTGAACCTGAACAGGCTGGGTGCCATCGGCGTGAGCTACCACGTGAACCACTACGGCACGATGGGCGGTCTGAATGGCGGCCTGCCCAGCGATCGCCTGACCGTGCAGTGGGAGCTGACCCGCCCGCGCCCGGTGTTCGGTGAGGCGCACGACATCGAGGTGTCGCCGGTGACGCCCGAGCAGATCACAGCGGGCGCACCCGAGGCGATGCACGCGCGCGTGACGTTGCGCGATGCGATGGCCCCGCTGCTGGCCGACGGTTGGAAGGTCACCGAGGTCGCCCGCGAGGCGCGCGTCTACACGCTGTCCCGCTGACTCCGGATCGCTGCCGGCGCCCTGTGTCGGGTTGGGCGCGATTCGTCCCGCTGCTGACCGGCCCAGCGACCACGGGCGCGGTTCGTGCCACCTGGTGGGATGAACCGCGCCCGTTCAAGGGTCCCGGGAGGTGGCAGCGACTCACATCCCGGCGTGGCCGGCGAGGTCGGGGAACACCTTGCTGACCTTGGCGGTCAGCCACTGGCCGTAGGTGCCGCCCAGGTCGCGCAGGTTGGCCCTGTCCCAGCGGGCATCAGCGTCGAGCGGGGTCTGCCAGCCGTCGTCGATGACCAGCGGCTGCACCACGGCGTTCCACCCGGGGTCCAGGAAGAACGGCAGCGAGTAGCGGTCGGCGCCCGCATGGTTGCGCACCCGGTGGGGGTTGCTGCGGTAGCGGCCGGAGGTGACCCGGTCCAGCATGTCGCCAAGGTTGCAGATGACGAGGTCGGCGTCGGCGGGGGCGGGCACCCACTCGCCTTGCACCTTCACCTCCAGGCCGGGTGTGCCGTCGGTGGCCAGCAGGGTCAGCAGGCCGTAGTCGGTGTGCTCGCCCACGCCCCAGGTGGCGGTGTCGGCCGTTCCGTCCGGCAGCACGGGGTGGGGCGGGTAGCGGAAGATGCGGAACAGGGGAGTGGGGTCGGCGGTGAGGCCAGTGGCGAACCAGTCGGGCGACTGGCCCAGGCCGACGGCCATGTGGCGCAGCACCTGCTGGCCCAGGGCCTGCATCTCGGTCATCCAGCGGGTGACGGCGGTGGCCATGCCGGCGGGGCGGGCGGGCCAGATGTTGGGGCCGTGCATCGGCCGCTGGTCGGGAGGCAGCTCGGCGCCGAAGTAGTAGCCCTCCTTGCGGTCGGGCACGCCGCTGGTCAGTTCGCCGCCGAGGGGGAACCACCCGCGCCAGGCTCGTCCGCCGACGGCCATGGAGACGACTTCCTTCTCCTCGGTGGGCAGGGCGAGGAACTCGGCCATCAGCGCGATCAGTTCGTCGCGTAGGGCGCGTAGCGGCACGGGCAGGGGGACGGCGAAGAACCCTGCGGTGCGACATGCGGCGTCGATGCGCTGGGCGGCGTCGTGGTCGGCCGGGTCGATGATCGGCAGAGTCCTCACCCGCAAGAGCGTAGGTGGCAGA
>CAZREK010000259.1:0-3946 GCA_964598965.1 uncultured Bifidobacterium sp.
CCGCCGCCGGGGTCGTGGTGCTGGAACCGATCTCCCTGCTCACCGTCACGGTGCCCGCCGGGTACCAGGGCGACGTCATGGGCGACATCACCACCCGTCGCGGGCGTGTGCAGGGCACGGACGGCGGCGATCATGGCGAACAGGTCGTGTCCGCTCTCGTTCCCGCCGCCGAACTGCTGCGCTACGCGATCGAGCTGCGCTCGATGACCGGTGGCCGCGGGCGCTTCAGCGTGCAGCACCACCACTACGACGTGCTGCCGCCGCACCTGGTGGACAAGGCCAAGGCATCGCTGCCCAAGCACTGAACTACCCTGAGGGGCCATGCCCCTCCCCGATGAACCCACCCCGCAAGAAGCGGCGGCGCTCGCGTTGCGGATCGGGCGCGCCTGGCGCGACTTGCGACGCGGGGCGTCCACCGTCGCCCTGCGCGAGTACCTGTTGGGCAAGGGCGAGTCGCCGGTGGAGCTGGGTCAGATCGACAGCCTCGACCTGTTGGCCGGCGGGCCGCTGCGGATGAGTGAGCTGGCCGAGAAGCTGCGCATCGAGCCGTCCACCGCCACGCGTTCCATCGAGCGGTTGGTGAAGGCCGGGCTCGCGCGCCGTCGGCCGAGTGCCGAGGACGGTCGCGTGGTGGAGGTCGAACTCACCTCCGAGGGCCGCGCGATCCACAAGGACGTCGCCGGTCGCCGCCTTCAGTTGATCACCAGCGCGATGGCCGGGTTCGAACCCGCGGAGCGCGAGGCGTTCGTCGGCCTACTGGAACGGTACGTAGGTTTCGTCGACCGCTTCGTGGAGGAGCAGGCCGGCGCCTAGCCTGCCCAGTGACATGGCCGACCAAAAGGAATTCGCCCGGCAGGCGATGCAGTACGCGCCGCAGCTCTACAGCGCGGCGCTGCGCATGACGCGCAACGCCGCCGACGCCGAGGACCTGGTGCAGGACGCGTACCTGCGTGCCTACCGCGGGTTCGCGACCTTCAACGACGGCACCAACCTGCGTGCCTGGTTGTTCCGCATTCTCACCAACACGTACATCAACCGTTACCGGGCCAAGCAGCGGCGCCCGCAGGAGACCGACCTGGCGGATGTGGAGGACCTGTACCTGTACCGCCGCGTGGGCACGCTCGGGGCGGCAGCGAGCGCCGAGGACACCCTGTTCGAGCTGTTCACCGACGACGAGGTGAAGCGGGCGCTGGAAGAGCTGCCCGACAGCTTCCGCCTGCCGGTGCTGCTGGCCGATGTGGAGCAGTTCTCCTACAAGGAGATCGCCGAGATGCTGGACATTCCCATCGGCACCGTGATGTCGCGCCTGCACCGGGGAAGAAAAGCGATGCAGAAGGCGTTGATGGACTACGCGACCGAACGTGGCCTTGCCGGCCGCGTCACGACCGACAGCAGCGACGATGTCTGATTGCGAAGAAACCCTCCGCGAACTCGAGACCTTCCTGGACGACGAGCTCGACGCGCCTGCCCGGGCGGCCATTCAGTCCCACCTCGAGGGTTGCACCGACTGCTTCCAGGCGTTCGACTTCCACGCCGAACTCCGCGTCGTGATCAGCGAGAAGTGCCACAACGACGAGCTGCCGCCGGGCCTGCTGTCCAAGATCGAGCTGTGCTTCGGCGAGGACTTCGACGGCGACGGCCGCATCGGCTGAACCGAGCGGTGGCGCCGAAGGGCGTGGATTGGCCGTCACCCCCGGCTGACTGGCTACGCTTGCCCCCATGCTCGCGGCAAACATCTTCCACTGGTGGCTCGGCGCCGGCCTCACCATCCTCGGTGTCGTCTCGGTGATCGCCCTGCTCGGTGGCTACCTGGCCAAGGTCGTCGCCCCGCAGTACCCGGGCCGCCGTCGCCACCAGCGCGAGGACTGACCACCACGGCCGGGCCCACGGCCCAGCAACTGCAGGCGTCGCTGCTGGCGCGCTGCACCTTCCCGCCCGCGGGTTCCCGCGTGACGTGCGCCGTTTCCGGAGGCGCAGATTCCACCGCGCTCGTGGCGCTGGCGGTCGCTGCCGGATTGCACGTGACGGCAGTGCACGTGGACCATGGGCTGCGGCAGGGCTCTGCGGACGAGGCCGCAGTGGTGGCTGCCACCGCCGCGGCGTTGGGGGCCGAGTTCCGCGCCGAACGCGTGACGGTGGGTGACGGGCCGAACCTGGAGGCCCGGGCGCGTGAGGCGCGGTACGCGGTGCTGCCCGCCGATGTGCTGACCGGCCACACCGCCGACGACCAGGCGGAGACGGTGCTGTTGAACCTGCTGCGTGGCGCCTCGCTGGCCGGGTTGAGCGCGATGCGGCCCGGGCCGAACCGACCCTTGCTGGCGCTGCGGAGGGCGGAGACGGTGGAGCTGTGCGCGGCCGTGGGGCTGACCGTGGTGCACGACCCCAGCAATCAGGACCCGCGCCATCTGCGCAACCGGGTGCGCCATGAGGTGTTGCCGTTGCTGTCCGACCTGGCCGGTCGCGACCCGGTGCCGCTGCTGTGCCGCCAGGCCGACCTGGCCCGTGACGATCACGACCTGTTGGACGAGTTGGCTGCCGCAATCGACCCCACCGATGCCCGCGCACTGGCCGACGCACCGCTGCCACTGGCCCGGCGAGCCGTGCGCCGCTGGCTGAACGACGGCTATCCGCCCGACGCCGCTGCGGTGGAACGGGTGTTGGCAGTGGCCCGGGGCGAGGTGGAAGCCACCGAAGTGACCTCCGGGCGCCGGGTTTCTCGCCACCAGCAACGAATGCGGCTCTCGCCTCCGACGGACTCGTCGGGGAGCAAGTAGTCTGGCGAGCGCTGTTTCGTTCGCACTACATCGTGGAGGAAGGCTGATGCCTCCCAGGTTGCGCGGGAAGTGGGCGCTGGGAATCACGCCGCGCAACTTCACGTGGATCATGAAAGACAAGCTCGCCGTGTGCGAGCGCCCCGGCGGCTACGGCGACAACCATCGTCGCGTGCGCCGTCAGGAGGAGATCATCTGGTTGCGCGAGAACGGCTTCGGCTGCGTGATCAGCATCATTCCCGCGCCGCACAACCTGCACAACTACGACGAGTTGGGCCTGCACTACCTGCACCGGCCGTTCACGGGCACCGACGACCTCGGCCACTGGCTGAAGGCGTTCTACACCGAACTGCACGGGATGCTGGAGGCCAGCACCAAGGTGATCGCCCACAACGAGTCGGTCGACGACCGCATCATCGGCATCATGGGCGGCTACATCCGCTGGAGCGGCATGGTCGAAGACCCGAACATGGCCATCAACCTCACCGAGCGCATCGCCAAGCGCCAGCTCGACCCGTTCGCCCGTGAGGTCATCCTCATGGCGAGCGACCTGCACTGAGCCGGGTCATTCAGGGCGGGCCACGGGGTACGGCCGCACCGTTGCGTGTCGTGGTCTGAACAGACCTCGCCACTCCTCGCGCGGACTCAAACGGCGAGGGGCGACCTTGAGAACCGGCTTCCACGGTGAACTCGGATCGTCGGCGGCGAACCGAGTCACCGAACGACGCGACCAGGGAATCCTCGCGCCCGCGTCGTAGACCAACGCGTCGCCGGCCCGAGCGTGAACGGCGTAGGTGGCGAAGCGCGGCTGGAGCAGGTCCTAACAGAAGAAGGTGAGTGTCGCGCCGTCGTGCGGCACCACGAGCATCTCCCACTCCACATCGGACAAATGCGCGACACCACCGCCTTCGATCTCCACCATCGGTCGTGGACTCCAGTGCGAGTACCGGTGACGCCGTGTTGCCACGAGCACGCCATCAGGGCGCAGTTCACCCACAGGCGGTGCGTCCAGCCGATCAGTCACGTGAGCAGATTGCCGGGCCCGACGGCGCATGACAAGACCCGAAGAACTTCTTACTCTTCCTAGTTGACAGTCGAACACATGTTCGATAGAGTGTCGGTATGGAAGACGCACTGGAGCTTCTCGACCTGGCAGTCGCCGGTGTCGCGTTGTA
>CAZREK010000260.1:0-3943 GCA_964598965.1 uncultured Bifidobacterium sp.
GCTGCAGCAGCCCCGGCCGCCCATCTGGATCGGCGGCGGCGGCGAGCAGCTCACCCTGCGAGTGGTGGCGCGTTACGCCGATTGCGCCAACTTCGGCGGCAAGCCGCACGAGTGGGCGCGCAAGCGCGAGATCCTGCAGCAGCACTGCCGCGAGGTCGGCCCCGACGAGGCCACCATCCGCAAGACGTGGTCACCCGAGGTGCACGTGCGCGAGACGGAGAAGGAGATCGTCGACGGTGGCTCGCGCAGCTTCTGGGGCGAGCCGATGGACAGCTGGCGCGACGGCAACCTGGTGGGTACGCCCGAGCAGATCTGCGAGCGCATCCAGCAGTACATCGACATGGGCTGCACGGGCTTCATCCCGTGGTGCAGCGACTACCCGGACACCGAGTCGTTGGAGTTGTTCGCCACCAAGGTGATGCCCAACTTCCGCTGAGCCGACCCGATCACTCGTAGGTGCGGTAGATCACTTCGGCCACACAGGCCGGCTTGGGGTTGCCCTCGATCTCGAAGGTCAGCTCGTAGGTCACCTGAATGCCACCCGCGATGTCGTCGACCTGCTTGATGACGACGCCGAGGCGCAGCTTGGCGCCGACGGGCACCGGCGACATGAAGCGCACCTTGTTGCAGCCGTAGTTCACGCCCATGCGGAAGCCGGTGGTGATGCACGCCTGCGGCAGCAGCACCGGGGCAAGCGACAAGGTGAGGTAGCCGTGGGCGATCGGGCCGCCGAACGGGCTCTCCTTCGCCGCGCGTTCGGGGTCGACGTGGATCCACTGGTGGTCGCCGGTGGCGTCGGCGAACAGGTTCACCCGGTCCTGGGTGATCTCCATCCACTCGCTGTAGCCGACGTGCTCGCCGACCAGGGCCTTGACTTCTGCGCTGCCGTTGATGATGCGGGGTGCCATGGCGAAGATCTTGCCACCTTGGCGGCGCTGGTCAGTAGCCCAGCCGCTCCACCCGGTCGGGGCGCCGCTGCCAATCCTTGTCCACCTTCACGAACAGCTCCAGGAACACACCCTCTGGCAACTGAGCACGGGCGCGGGTGCCGACCTCCTTCAACACCGCCCCACCCTTGCCGATCACCATGCCCTTCTGGCTGTCGCGCTCGACGATGATCTCCACCTTGATGTGCGGCCAGTCCCACTCGCTGACGCGAGTGGCGATGCTGTACGGCAACTCGTCGCGGGTGACGGCCAGCAGCTGCTCGCGCACCAGCTCGGCCACCCACTGCTCTTCCGGCACGTCGCGCACGACGTCGTCGGGGAAGTACTGCGGCCCTTCCGGCAAACGCGACCCGATGAACGCGAGCAGCTCGGGAATGCCCTTGCCGGTGCGGGCGGACACCGGGAAGTACTCGGCCGCGCCCAACGTCGCGGCGGCGGTGAGCTGCGCGATCAACTGGTCGGGCTTCACGCGGTCGATCTTGTTGACAACGACGATCGCCTGGCTCATGTCGACGTGACGGGCCACCCACTGGTCGCCGCTGCCGAACGCCTTGGTCGCGTCGATGACGAGACACACCAGGTCCACGTCGTTCAGGCTGTCCAGCGCAGTGGCGTTCACTCGCTCACCCAGTGCCGTCACCGGCTTGTGCAGGCCGGGTGTGTCGACGAACACGATTTGGCTGCCCTCGGTGGTGTGCACCCCCATCACGCGGTGACGGGTGGTCTGCGGCTTGTCGCTGACGATGCTGACCTTCTCGCCGCACATCGCGTTGACGAGGCTGCTCTTGCCCACGTTGGGGCGTCCGACGAGGGTGACGAATCCGCTGTGCATCATGCTCCGGTGCTGGAAGTGGCCGCGGCCTTGTCGTCGGCGAGGTCGACCGACCCGGCCAGTGGTGCGAAGTCGCGGCGGGAGAGAGGTTCACCGGCGGCGACGAATTCGCCGAGGGGCTTGAGGACCGGCTGGTTGAAGATGACCTGGCCGATGCCACGGTTGTCCGTCAGCGTCAGCACGATTTGGGCGATGGCCAGCTTCTGATCACCGCCGGACACACGGTCGAAGAAGTCATCGGGCAGCTCCACGCTGGCCACTCCGGAGTCGTCCGTCTCGACGGAGATGACGACATCGCGAGGCAAGGCGGTGCGCATGCCGACCAGGTCGCCCGGCGGGCCCTTCTGCAGCGTGCTGATGATCACGAACGGCAGCACCGGGGTGGGAATCTGCACGGTCACGTACGACAGCGTCGAACCGACGATGAAGTAGAGCCGTACCGGCTCGCTCTGCACGAGCGTGGTGGAGGTCGTGGGGCCACTGCTGACCGTGGACTCGACGATGGTGGTGGTCGTGGTGGCAGGGCGAGTGTCGGTGAGGCCGTCTGGAGGGTCGATGTTGGAGACCTTGCCGTCGTCGACGACGCTGCAGGCAGCGAGCGCCACGACCGAGGCGGCGGCGAGCAGAGCGATTCGCGTGCGCATCAGCTGACCTCCTGGAAGCTGACCATGAACCGGGCACCGCCGCCGGGTCGGTCCTCCACCCATGCATCGCCACCATGGGCCTGCGCATGCTCGGCCACCAGCGCCAGACCCAGGCCGGTGCCCACCCGATGACGTGCAGCGCTGCCACGTGCGAAGCGTTCGAAGATCCGTGATCGCTCACCGCGAGCGACACCGGGCCCGGCATCGTCAACCCCGAGCACGAGCGCGCGCCGGTTGCGCATCTCGGCGAACACCCGCGTCGGCCCGCCGCCGTGCTCGCGAGCGTTCTCCAACAGGTTGGCGAGGATGCGCTCGAAGCGCAGCTTGTCCAGCCGCAGGGTGGTCGGGACCTTGCGGTCGATGTCGATGGTGACGTCACCGAACCCGTAACGCTGAGCGATCCGCGGCACCAGGTCGTGCACGTCGACCTCTTCCCGGTGCAGTTCCGTGGACCCGGCGTCGATGCGCGACAGCTCCAGCAGGTCCATCACCATGTGATCGAAGCGACGTACCTGGCTGACGACCAGATCGAGTGCCTGTTGGCTGCGCTCGGGCAGGTCGGCGCGCCGGCCATCCAACACCTCGACGGCGGCGGTGAGCGCCGTGATTGGCGAACGCAATTCGTGACTGACATCGCTGGCGAAGCGCGCCTCACGTTCGATGCGGTCCTGCACCGCATCGGCCATCTCGTTGAAGGACTTGGCCAGCCGATCCAGGTCGGGGTCGTTCTCCGGTGGCATACGTGCGTCGAGACCACCACCCGCGATCTCGCCCGCAGCGGTTGCGACACGCGAGAGAGGCCGCAGCAGGCGACGGCTGGCCCACCAGCCGAGAAACCCGGCGAACACGATCGTCACGCCCGATCCGACGAAGAGCGCCGTTGCGATGGCGCGCAGGTTGCTCTCGGTCGCTTCCATCGGGAACGCCTCGAAGTACTGAGCGTTCGCGGCTGGCATGCTGATCCCAACGGCGACGTACGGATCACCATCGATCTCGTACCGTTGTTGTCCGCTTTCGCCCTGCGTCACCAGAGTGCGCAACTCGATGGGGAACGAATCGAGGGAGAAGCGGGCGTCGGCAGCGTAGGGCACGTTGTCGATCAGCAACACGGTGAAGCCACCGCTCTCCGTTCGCAGCGAGCCGGCGTCGAACGTGGAGTCGGTCAGCAGCTGGTCGCGCACGATGCGTGCGTGTGCGTAGGCCTCGGTGCGGGCCGTCTGCGATCGTTGGTCGATGAGGAACGACCGTGACACGGCGAAGGTCACGACGGCGAGCGCGAGGCTGGCAACGAGCGCCGTCAGCGAGAAGAAGATGGTGACGCGTGTGCGCAGGCGCAAGGTTCGGCGTCGGCGCTTGTTGCTCATCGGCCACCAGTGTGGCTCATTCGGGTGTCGCCCGCGGGTTCAGGCCGCGCGATCGACGAGAGCGACTGCCTCTTCGTCGGCCGGCAGTACCGGCGCCAACTGGTCGAGGTCCGCCAGCACCAGTTCCGCACGCATCAGCAGTTCGCTGCACACGAA
>CAZREK010000261.1:0-3941 GCA_964598965.1 uncultured Bifidobacterium sp.
CCACGGTCCAACCGTCCGCCCGGTCGCGCACCTCGTGGCTGACACCGGCGATCAGCATCGGCTCGATCGCCAGCACCATGCCCGTGTGCAGCGCCAGGCCGCGGCCCGGGCGCCCGCGGTTCTCGACGTCCGGGTCCTCGTGCATCTCGCGACCGATGCCGTGGCCGCAGTAGCTGCGCGGGCTGCCGTAACCGGCCCCCGACACGACGGCATCGATCGCCGCGCCCACATCGCCCAAGCGGTTGCCGTCACGCATCTGCGCGATACCCGCGGCCAGCGCGGCCTCGGCGGTGTCGATCAAACGCTGCGTCTCCGCAGAGATCGCCCCCACGCCCATCGTGAAGGCCGCGTCGCCGTGGAACCCGTGCAGGCAGGCGCCACAGTCCACCGACAGCAGATCGCCCTCCTGCAAGACACGCGGTCCGGGGATGCCGTGGATCAGCTCGTCGTTCACCGACGCGCAGATGACGGCCGGGTAACCGTGATACCCCAGGAAGCTCGGCTCGGCCCCCCTGCGCTCCACCACTGTGCGCGCCACGCGGTCCAGGTCGGCCGTGGTGACACCCGGGCGCACGGCGGCTCGAATCTCCGCGTGCATCTCCGCCACCACGCGCCCGGCGGCGCGCATGAACTTCAATTCCTCGGCCGTCCGCCGAGTGATTCCCCGCCCGCGCATCATGCGGCTCAGCGCTGCGCGGCGTGCACGGCGGCGGTCAGCCGGTGGAACACCTGGTCGGGGCTGCCGACACCGTCCACGACCACCAGCTGACCCTTGCGCGAGTAGTACTCGATGAGCGGCGAGGTCTGCTCCTCGTACAGATCCAAGCGACGGTTCACCGCATCGGGCGTGTCGTCGTCGCGCTGGGTCACCTCGCCACCGCACACGTCGCAGATCCACTCGTTGCGCTCGCGCCCGCTGGCGACGTAGTTGGTGCCGCAGTCACGGCACACCCGACGCGACGAGATGCGCTGCAGCACCATCTCGCGCGGCACGTCGAGGTCGAGGCAGGCATCGATCGGTCGGCTACGGGTGATCTCGTCGAGTGCCATGGCCTGCGGCACGGTGCGCGGGAAGCCGTCGAGGATGTAGCCGCGCCCGACGGCATCGGGTTGCGCCAGCCGCTCGCCGACGATGCCCACCATGATGTCGTCGCCCACCAGGCCGCCGGCATCCATGACTTCCTTGGCCAGCCGGCCCAGCTCGGTGCCCTCGCGGACAGCCGCCCGCAACATGTCGCCGGTGCTGATGTGCGGAACCACGAAGTGGCGCGACAAGCGCACACACTGTGTTCCCTTCCCAGCGCCTTGGCGCCCGAGCAGGATCAGCCGGGCGCCCGGGATCACTTCAGGAAGCCCTCGTAGTTGCGCAACATCAGCTGACTGTCGATCTGGCGCATGAGTTCCAGCGCCACACCTACGGCGATGAGCACGGTGGTGCCGGCGAACGGGAAGTTCTGCACGTCGAACGTCCACAGCAGCAGGTACGGCATGATCGCGATCACGGCCACGAAGATGGCGCCCGGCAGGGTGATGCGGTTGACCGCCTTGCCCAGGTAGCGCTCGGTCTGCGGGCCGGGACGCACGCCGGGGATGAAGCCACCCTGGCGGCGGATCTGGTCGGCCTGACGAATCGGGTCGAAGGCGATCGAGTTGTAGAAGTAGGCGAACGCAACGATCATCAGCGAGAACAGGCCGATGTAGACGACGCCACGGCTGTTCACCAAGTTGTCGTCGATCCAGCGCTGGATGGTGGAGCGGATGGAATCGCCGTCCGAGCTACCGCCGATGAGGTTGGAGAGCAGCACCGGCAGCAGCAGCACCGAGCTGGCGAAGATGATCGGCACCACACCGCTCTGGTTGACCTTCAGCGGGATGTACGTGCTCTGGCCGCCGTACATGCGACGACCGACCACACGCTTGGCGAACTGCACAGGGATGCGCCGTTGCCCCAGTTCCACCCTGACGATGGCGAACACGATGAAGATGCACAGCAGCAACAGCAGGGTGAAGACGAACCAGTTCTTCTCCAGCCACACCGAGTAGAAGCCGTTCGGCAGACCCGACACCACCGAGGCGAAGATCACCATCGACATACCGTTGCCGATGCCGCGCTGGCTGATGAGCTCGCCCAGCCACATCAGCACGGCGGTGCCGCCCACCAACGTGATGATGACGAGGTAACCACGCGGCCACATGCCGTCGGGCAGCAGCTTCAGGTTCTGCGGGTAGCGCTGCGCGGCACCGAAGAACGCGTTGCCGTTACCGTTACCGAAGATGAACGTCAGCGCGGTGGCCTGCAGGGTGGAGATACCGATCGCCAAGTAGCGGGTGTACTGGGTGATCTTGCGCTGGCCGACCGCACCTTCCTGCTGCAGCTTCTCCAGCTTCGGGATCACCACACCCAGCACCTGCATGATGATGCTTGCCGTGATGTACGGCATGATGCCGAGAGCGAAGATGGAGAAGCTGGCGAAGGCACCGCCGCTGAACATGTTGAAGAAGCCCAGCGCGCCTTGCGTGTTGGCCGCCTCGCGGAAGTTGCGCACCGCTTGGTCGTCGATGCCCGGCACGCGGATGGCGACACCAAGGCGGTACAGCAGCACCATCGCCATGAGGAACAGAATCTTGTTCCGCAGATCCGGCACCTTGAAGACATTCTTCAAGTTCGAGAACACGTGCGTAGCTCCTCAGGGGGCGTGAAGGCGAGAACCGGTCAGCGGTTGGTGAACTGATTGCCCTTGACGGGCGGGCGACCCTGCTTGAACGGCAGCGGCAACAGCGTGACGCTACCGCCGGCAGCGGTGATGGCCGTGTCAGCGGTCTTCGAGACGGCGTGTGCCGAGAGCTGCACAGCGGTGGTGATCTCGCCACGGGCGAGCACCTTCACCAGCGTGTCCTTGCGGACCAGGCCGGCCGCCACGAGCACCTCGGGGGTGACGACCTTCTCGCCGAGAGCGGCGATCTGGTCGAGGTTCACCGGGCTGTACTCCACGCGGAACGGGTTGTTGAAGCCCTTCAGCTTGGGGACGCGGCGCTTGAGGCCGGTCTGGCCACCTTCGAAACCGCGAGCAACCTTGCCGCGGCCGCGGGCCTTCTGGCCCTTGGTGCCCTGGCCGGCAGTCTTGCCGCCCTTGCCGCCGATACCACGACCGACGCGCTTCTTGGCCTTGTTCGACCCCGGTGCGGGGCTCAGTTCGTCGACGCGCATGTCAGATCACTTTCCGGTCGGGTTCTCGGTCACCTCGATGAGGTGGCCGACGCGGGCGAGCATGCCGCGGATCTCGGGCCGATCGGGCAACACGTTGGTGTCGCCGATCTTGCGCAGACCCAGCGCACGCATGGTGCCGCGGTTCTTCGGCTTGTTGGCAATGGCCGAGCGCACCTGGCGCACGGTGAGGGTTGCACCCTCGTAGTTGGTGTCTTTACGCATCAGTGGGTCTCCCCTGCAGCGATCTGCTTCTTGCGTTCGGTGTAGGCCTTCAGCACACCCTTGGGCACGAACTCGTCGGCGGCCAGACCGCGGCGAGCCGCGACCTCGTCCGGGCGCTGCAACGAGGCCAGACCGTTGATGGTGGCGCGGGCGACGTTGATCGCGTTCGACGAACCGAGCGACTTGCACAGGATGTCGTGCACGCCGGCCTCTTCGAGGATGACGCGAGCGGCGCCACCGGCGATCACACCGGTACCGGGGGCGGCGGGCTTCATCAGCACGCGCCCGGCGGAGTTGATACCGATGATCTCGTGAGTGATGGTGCTGCCGGCCAACGGCACGTCGAACAGGTTCTTCTTGGCCTCTTCGGTGCCCTTCTGGATGGCCAGCGGCACTTCCTTGGCCTTGCCGTAGCCGAGGCCGACGCGACCGTTGCCGTCACCCACCACGACGAGCGCGGTGAAGCTGAAGCGACGACCACCCTTGACGACCTTGGCGACGCGGTTGATGG
>CAZREK010000262.1:0-3934 GCA_964598965.1 uncultured Bifidobacterium sp.
TAGCCAGCGGCTCGCAGCGAGGCCGCGTCGGCGGGCCCGCGGACTCCGCTCTCGGCCACCCGCACGACGCCGGCGGGCATCAGCCCACCCATGCGCACGGCCCGCTCGTGATCCACCTGGAACGTCACCAAGTCGCGCTGGTTCACACCCACCAGCGAAGCGCCGGCCGCCAAGGCGACCTCCAGCTCGGCCTCGTCGTGGATCTCCACCAGCACGTCGAGACCGACGTCGGTGGCCAGTTGGTGCAGACCGACCAGCTCCGCATGGTCGAGTGCTGCTGCGATCAGCAGCACACAGTCGGCGCCCATGATGCGGGCGTCAAGCACGTCACGCTCGCACACCGTGAAGTCCTTACGCAGCACCGGCAGTGCGCACGCTGCCCGTGCTGACTGCAGGTCGGCGACCGAGCCGCCGAAGAACTCCTCGTCGGTCAGCACCGACAAGCACGAGGCCCCGCCACGCTGGTACTCGCCCGCCAGCGCGGCTGGGTCGAGGCCGATGTTGAGATCGCCTTTCGATGGCGACCGACGCTTGACCTCGCTGATCACCGCCAGGTGCGGACACGCTGCGAGCGCAGCGCGGAACCCGCGGGTGGGCGCCGATGCGCGAGCCGCGTCGATCAGCGGCTGGAGTGGACGCGTATCGCTCGCCGCGACCTCGCGGTGGCGAGCGACGATGCGGTCGAGGTACGTCGCCATCAGCGGACCCCGGACCAGACTGCTCAGAAGCCCTTGCCGGACACGGGGGCGAGGAACTTGAAGTCCGGCGCGCCACCCAGGAAGCCCATCATCGAGGCGCTGAACGCCTTGAAGGCATCGGTGCCACCGTGCGCAGCCAAGGCGGCCTGGTCGGCGTAGAGCTCCCACACGTACAGCACGTTGGGCTCCTTGGGATCCTCCACCAGCACGTAGTTGAGGATGCCGTCTTCAGACGCGGTGTTGTCGATCGCCGTCTGAAACGCAGCCACTGCCTCGTCGCGCATTCCGTCCTTGATCGGCAGCCGGACCCACATCGCCACCTTGCTCATGTCCCCAAACCTCCGTGTGATGGCACCCCGTCGGTGCGCTGCGGGCACGGTACCAGCGTGGCAGCATGAACGCCGTGGCCGAGCAGGAACGCACGATCGTGATCGTCGAGGACGACCCCAACATCGCCGACCTGCTGGACATGTACCTGCGCGACGCCGGGTTCCGCGTGCTGCAAGGTCCTACAGGTGGCCGCGGGCTGGAGCTCATCGAGCAGCACCGACCGGCGATGGTGGTGCTGGACATCGGTCTGCCCGACATCGACGGGTTCGAGGTCTGCCGCAGGGTTCGAGCGCGCAGTTCGGTGCCAGTGTTGTTCCTCACCGCCCGCGACGGTGAGATGGACCGCATTCAGGGGCTGGAACTGGGCGCCGACGACTACGTCACCAAACCGTTCAGCCCGCGCGAGATCGTCGCTCGCGTGAAAGCAATCCTGCGCCGCGGTCAGCCCGACGAGCGCGATCGCAACGACGTGGTGCACGTCGGTGACGAGTACGAGGTCGACACCACCCGTCGCGAAGTACGCAAAGGTGCCGAGGCAGTCGCTCTCGCAACCCGCGAGTTCGACCTGCTCGCGCACCTCGCCCGCAACCAGGGCATCGCGCTCAGCCGGCAACAGCTGCTCGACGCCGTGTGGGGGCCGGATTGGTACGGCGACGACCGCACAGTCGACGTACACGTGCGCCAGCTGCGCAAGAAGCTGGGCGACGAACTGCCGCTGGCCACCGTGTGGGGCGTCGGCTACCGGTTGGGCTGACCGTGACCGCGCCCACTCTCGCTCACACTTCGTTCACAACTCGCGCTCAGGCTGCAGCACGATGACCCGCCGTCTTGCCTTCGTCATCCTTGGCGTCGTCATCGCCACGCTGCTGCTCGCAGGGGTGGGGACATTGGCGTTGTCCGCAGTGCGGGCGCGCACCGTGACGGTGGCAGCCGTTCGGGACAACGCCGAGCAGGTGGCGACCAACGTCACCGAGCTGCTGCAGACGCCGGCGTCTCCGGACACGACCGAAGGCGCGAACCAACTGAACACACGGCTGCGCGTGCTGAAGGCGTTGCGCAACGCGCTCTCGCTCGACGACCTCGCGGTGTTGGTCAGCGATCGCAAAGGGAACTTCACCGGCAACGAACTGCCTGCGGGCGTCACCCTGGACGACATCGGGGCCGACACCCTGCGCGCCGGCGACACGGTCACGGGCACCAGCGGTCGCACTGCTTTCGCGGCGGTCGCCGTCCAAGGCGCTTACAACCGGGTCTGGGTGGTGGTGGCCACGCAGCACATCGACAGCGGACTGGGTGCCGGCTTCGTGATGTTCCTGTGGGCCTCGGGCGCCACCATCTTGCTCGGGCTGGGTGCGGCCTACATGTTGGGTCGACACCTCAGCCGCCCGATCCGCGAAGTCACCGGCGCCACCCAGGAGATCGCCGCGGGGCGCCTGGCGACGCGCGTGTCCGCCCCCACTGCAGCACGCAACGACGAACTCGGCGAGCTCGCGCATCACGTGAACGACATGGCCGCGTCGTTGGAACGGTCACGAACGTTGGAGCAGCAGTTCCTGCTGTCCGTCAGCCACGACCTGCGCACGCCACTGACCTCGATACGCGGATACGCCGAGGCGATCGAGGACGGGGCGGGCGACCCGACGCGCGCCGCCGGTGTGATCCGCAGCGAAGCGCGACGCCTCGAACGGCTGGTTGCCGATCTGCTCGACCTGGCAAAGCTGCAAGCGAAGGCGTTCAGCTTCGACATGCGCCGGCTCGATATGGCGGCCGCCGTGGCAACTGCGGTCGACGGTGCCGCTGGTTCGCGGCCGGACGTCGAGTTCCACGCGGTTGCATCCGCACCCGTACTGGTGGTGGCCGACCCCGATCGCATTGGGCAGGTGTTGGCCAACCTGGTCGAGAACGCGGGCAAGTACGCACGGGCGAAGGTGCTCGTGTCCGCTCGATCCGACAACGGGTGGGGCGTGGTGACCGTGGATGACGACGGCCCGGGAATCGCGGCACACGACCAGCCCCACGTGTTCGAACGGCTTTACGTGGCCCGTCACGCACCCGAACGGCGGGAGAACGCGAGCGGGCTGGGCTTGGCGATCGTGTCCGAGCTGGTGCACGCGATGGGCGGCCAGGTCGCCGCCGGGGCGGCGCCCGGTGGCGGTGCACGGCTCAGCTTCCGCCTGCCGCTGGCGACGGACTGACTCGCCGCTCAGCGCTCGCGCAAGCCCTTGCCCTGCAGGATCTGCGCGGCGCACTTCTCGATGCGCGAGACGCGGGTTGCCGACTGCTTGGCATCGGCAAAGTGCAGGTTGTACTCGCGCTGGCGGCCGGGCGTGAGCGCGGTGAACGCGTTGCGGAAGGTGGCGTCGGATGCGAGGCGCTGCTGCAGTTCGTCGACGAAGTCGGGCGCATTTGCTTTCGGGGCCTTCACGCCACTGTGCTCGAGCGCAACCGCCTCGGCGAGGTAGCTGCGGATGGTCGTGGCCGACTTGCGGATCTGCGCGACGGACGTGAAGGTCATCCGCTTCGCGGCGTGCGAGTTGGGTCCCTGGTCCTCCAGCACGCCGTCAGGGTCGGCGAGCAGCGCCCCCTTGAAGAACATCAGCGCGAGGAAGCCCTTCATCTCCTGCACGATCGCGATGTTGTGCCCATCCACGGAGTAGCACGGCTTGCCCCACTTCAGTTCTTCAGTGAGGCCGGCGCCGCGCAGGACGGAGCGCAGGGCCGCGACTTCGTCGGGCCACTGCTGCGAGCGAGCGAGGTACGCATCCACCTTCGGGTTGGCGGGTGACGTCGTCATTCGTGCAGTGTGCCACGCGCGAGAAATCTCGTGGTTCAAGTTGCTGATCGAACATACGTTCGATAGAGTGTCGGTATGGAAGACGCACTGGAGCTTCTCGACCTGGCAGTCG
>CAZREK010000263.1:0-3911 GCA_964598965.1 uncultured Bifidobacterium sp.
GCCGCCGCGATCGCCGGTGGCGCAACCGCCGACGAAGCGGACATGGCGTGGGCCGCCGACATCCTCGGCTCGGTGGGCACGGTGGTGCGTGTCGCCGAACACCACCTCGACGCGGTCACCGGCTTGGCGGGCAGCGGCCCGGCGTATCTCTTCCTGGTGGCCGAGGCACTCATCGACGCCGGGGTGCTGGCCGGGCTCAGTCGTGCGGACAGCGAGGCCCTCACCACCCAACTGCTGGTGGGGTCTGCGACACTGCTGCGCGAGCGCGGCGAACCGGCCCGTCTGCGTGCCCAGGTCACCTCGCCGGGCGGAACGACGGCGGCCGGCCTGCGCGTGCTGGAAGAACACGCCGTTCGCGCTGCGTTTCTCGAGGCAGTGATGGCCGCGACGCGCCGCAGCGTCGAGTTGGGGCAGAAGTGAGCGGTCCGCGCGTATTCCCCGCAGGCCAAATTTCTTCGATGTGACTCTTTTCTCACGGGGTCCGCGCGGCATATCCTTCGTCTCGGTCGCATGACCACCGGGTGATTCGTCAACCGGGTGTCGCGCTCCTCACGGAGCTGCGCCGGAGAGGGCTGGTGCCATCGGGGGGTTGGCATCGGCCCTCTGCGTTTTTCCGGTGACGTTCGCGTGCGCTGGCTAGCCTGCCCGGCGATGGCCCGCCGTTACGACACCGTGTCCCTGCTCACCGACTTGGGCCTGGTCGACGAAACGGTGGGCGTGCTGCACGCCGTGCTGCGCGACCTCGCGCCACACGCGCGGGTGATCGACCTCACGCATCAGGTGCCCGTGCACGACGTGCGCGCCGGTGGCCTGGCGTTGGCTCGCGCCGCCGGTTACCTGCCGTCCGGCGTGGTGGTGGCCGCCGTCGACGCCGGCGCGCGCCGCCCGATCGCCGTCCAGGTGGCCGGTGGGGAAGGCGTGCTGCTGGGCCCGGACAACGGCCTGCTGGCATCCGCCGTGGCGATGACGGGCGGCGCCGAGCTGGCAGTGGTGCTCGACCGCGACCAGTACCACCTGCCGTCTCCTGCTGCGCCGCTGGTGGTGCGCGACGTGCTCGTCGCCGCAGCGGGGCACCTGTGCAACGGCGTCGATCTGGCCGACCTGGGCACGCCGGTCGACACCGACACGCTGCTGCCGGGGGTCGTGCCGCTGCCGCGCGAAGCGGCCGACGGCGGGCTGCAGGCCGACGTGCTGTGGGTGGATCGCTACGGCAACTGCCAGCTCAACCTGGGCCCGGACGACCTGGCCCCGTGGGGCCATGCGCAGGGCGCTCGTGTGCAGCTGACCTTCGGCGACGCGTCGGCCCCGGTGGTGCGTGTCGCCGAGTGCGCCGACACCGCGGACGGCTTGGGCGCGGGTTCCATCGGGCTGGTGGTCGACCACACGGACATGCTCGCCGTCGTGCTGGACCATGCGTCGGCCGCCGCGGAACTGGGGCTGGCCGCCGGTGACCAGGTGACCGTCGCCCCGCTGGCGGAAGGCCGTGGCGGCACCGCGGTGCCGGTCGAGTTGCGCCGCTAGCCTGCCCGCATGCGCCCCGCCACCACCCTCACTCTCGGCCTGCTGATGGCGGCCGTCCTGCTCGCGGGCATCATCTCTCTGCTGCGCATGTAGTGGCCGGGCCGGCGGCACCTTGGCAGTAGCATCGGCGCCGAGCGGGCAAGGGGGCCGGCAGACGTGAATCTCGCGCACATCATCGAAGGCCATCCGGCGGACCATGTGGCCATCTTCAGTCGTGGCCGACCCACCACGTACGGCGCCCTGCGCGAGCAGGTCGCGCATGTGCGTGGCGGTCTCGTGCGCCTCGGTGTGGCCAAAGGCGACCGGGTTGCCTTGGTGTGCAGCAACGGCCGCTACTTCGTCGACCTGTACCTCGCCGCGGTCGGCGTGGGTGCGGTGGTGGTGCCGCTGAACCCGGCCAGCCCGGCCCCGGAACTGGAGCACGAAGTGCGCGTGGTGGGGGCCAAGGTCGTGGTGGTCGAACCTGCCGCAGCGCAGGCCTGGCATCTCGTCGACCGCGCGCAGGTGCCGTCGGTGCAGACCGTCGTCGCCACCGAAGCCGGCAGCCTCGTCGCGGACATGGCGTTCGACGACCTGCTGGCGGGTGAGCAGACCCCGGTCACCGACGTCGACCCCGACGATCTCGCCGTGCTGATCTTCACCAGTGGCACCGCCGGATCACCGCGGGCCGCCATGCTCAGCCACCGCAACCTGCTGTCCAACATCGAGCAGGGACGCTCCACCGACGGCATCGTGCCCAGCGACGTCGTGTACGGCGTGCTGCCGGTCTTCCACATCTTCGGGCTCAACGTGGTGCTCGGCATGTCGCTGGCTCGCGGCGCCACCGTGGTGCTGGTGCAACGCTTCGACCCGTTCACCGCGCTCGAGACCATCCGCGAGCGCGGCGTCACCGTCATCCCCGGGGCGCCGCCGCTGTGGCTGGCCTTCAGCCACTTCGCCGATGCGCCGGCGGACAGTTTCGCCACCGTGCGCCTGGCGTTGACGGGTGCGGCGAAGATGCCCGAGGAAGCGATGGTTCGCTTGCAAGAGCGCTTCGGCCTGGTGGTGCGCGAGGGCTACGGCCTCACGGAAGCCGCGCCGATCGTCACCAGTTCTGCCGGCATGACGGTGAAGTTCGGTTCCGTCGGTCGCGCCTTGGCGGGCATGGACGTCCGGCTGGTGGACGAGAACGGCCAGACCGCCCTGCAGGGCGACGCCGGCGAGATCTGGGTGCGCGGCCCGAACGTGTTCCTCGGTTACCTCGACGACCCCGAGGCGACCGCCCGTGTGCTCACCGCCGACGGCTGGTTGCGCACCGGCGACGTCGCGGTCACCGACGACGACGGTTACCTGTTCCTCGTCGACCGCGCCAAGGACCTCATCATCGTCAGCGGGTTCAACGTGTTCCCGGCCGAGGTGGAAGACGTCCTCGCCGATCACCCGGATGTCGCCGAGGTCGGCGTGGTCGGCGTGCCGCACCCGCACCACGGCGAAGCGGTGAAAGCGTTCGTCGTGCTGCGCCCGGGCGCTTCGGCCCACGAGGACTCGCTGATCGCGTGGTGCGGCGAGCACCTCGCGCGCTACAAGTGCCCCTCGAAGATCGTCTTCGTGGACGAACTGCCGCGCAACGTCAGCGGCAAGCTGCTGCGCCGCGATCTGGTCTAGGCGCACATTGCGGGCGGCGGCCCGGCCAGGCGATCAGGGGATCGCGTGGAGGCCCCACACCGGGTTGGCGTTGACCACCCAGCCGTCCTCGCAGCGCACGTTGGCGGTCGTGAACTGGACGGTGGGGTGCGTCGCGCTGAGGGTGTAGGTGCCGACCGGCACGTTCGGCCACAGCACACCACCGTCACCGGACGTCGTGGTCTGCTCCTTGTCGGGGATGACCGAGTCGTTGAAGTAGATCGGCGTGGCCAGGGCCGGGTCGATGTTGGCTGTCGCACCTGCCACGCCATGGGGGTGGAAGTTGATGAACTCGTCGAACGACATGCCCACCATGCGGGCATCGCCCACCGTGGTGACGATCACGCAGCCGCCCTCGAACGGGTCTTTGCCGGTGTAGCCGGCGATCAGGCTCTTGAGCGCCTCGTAGATCGCGTCGTTCGGGGTCTGGAAGTTGACACCGTCCAGCTCCGTGCCGTCGTGGTCGGCGTCGAGGGTGAAGGTTTGCACGTGAATGGTGTGGTGCCCCTCGGCCTCGATGTACAGCGTCACGGTGGAGCCGGCGGGCACCTCCAGGTCGTAGCTGCCGTCGGCGGCAGTGACGGTGCTGACGTCGGGCAGCTCCTCGGCCTTGATCGTCGCACCCGCGATCGGGTCGGGGGTGTTGAACGTGTAGGCGGTGCCGCGGATGTGGGCGGTCGCCGCAACAGTGGTGGGCGCGGCCGTGGTGGGTGCCTCGGTGGTGGCCG
>CAZREK010000264.1:0-3896 GCA_964598965.1 uncultured Bifidobacterium sp.
CCGTCGACCGGAAGGATCTGGATCGTGGTGGGGTCGCTCTCCTGCAGCGGGTAGCCGTGAATGTCGAGCGGACCGGCGACCGTCGTGGAGGTGGAGCCATCCGTGGTGTCCGTAGTGGTGGTGTCGGGCGTGGTGCTGCCCGGCGTGGAGGTGGGGGTAGCACCCACGTGATCCGCGCGCTGCGGGCCACCCTGAGCCGTGGTGGCCGGTGCCGACGTGGCGGTGGTGGAACCCGTGCCGTCCGGCGTGCTGGAACCGGGCACGGTGCTGTCGGTGGTGACAGGCGCGTTGGGGTCGGGCTGCTGACCGCACTGCAGCACCGGACGCAGCCACACCTGACCGGTGACCTGCACCAGCTTGATGGCTTCTTCCTGGTTCTTCACACCAGGAAGGTTGACCAC
The DNA here is from genome assembly GCA_964598965.1 of uncultured Bifidobacterium sp. GTDB lineage: Bacteria > Actinomycetota > Acidimicrobiia > Acidimicrobiales > Ilumatobacteraceae > UBA668. The sequence goes on from CAZREK010000264.1 coordinate 402, forward strand.
CACGGTGTCGCCCTGGCGGAGGATCTCGGGCTCGGCCACGCCAAGGCTGTCGACGCGGTCACGAATGCGCTCGACCGCGAGGTCGAGGCTCTGCGTGCTCCACTCGGTGCCTTCCTTCGGCTTCTGGGTGACCGAGATGCCGCCCTGCAGGTCGAGACCGAGCGCGGGGGTGGTGCCGGTCGCGAGCACCGAGATGAGGCCGCCGTAGGCCAGCACCAGGATCGCGACGAGCGAGAGGATCAGCTTCTTGCGCATGTCGGCTCAGTCGTCGACTTCGGTGCCGGCCGCCGGGGCGATCTTCCCCTTGGCGTTGGAGACGTCGTCCACCGTCGGGGCAGCGGTCTCGCCCTTCGCAGTGTCGACCTTGCGCTGGATGGCCTGGCGGGCGATGCGAATCTGCACGTTGTCGTCGACCTCGATCCACGCGATCTCGCCTTCGAAACCGGTGACGAAGCCGTAGACGCCCGACGTGGTCATGATCTCGTCGCCGACCTCGATCGACGACTGCATGTTCGCCATCTGCTTCTGGCGGCGCTTCTGCGGCCGGATCAGCAAGAAGTAGGCGCCGACCGGGATGAGCAACAGGATGATGAGGCTCGGCCAGCTGCTGGGCTGCGAATCGCTGCTCTTCTCGGCGACCGTGGTGGCCGTGGCGCCGCCCGTGGTGGTGGCGGAGGCGATGAGGTGGGACAGGTACATGTGCGGTGTCCAGATCGTTCACGAGGGGCCGGGGATGCCCGAGCCGACGGGCGATTCTAACCAGCAGACCGGGCTTCCGCGGGCTCAACCCCAGACGCTGAGCACCTCGCGGCGCAGAGAATCGAACGTGCCGGCGGCGATCGCGTCGCGCATGCGACTCATCAGTTGGATGGTCCAGGCCACGTTGTGGATGCTGAGCAGCCGGTTGGCCGTGGGTTCCCCCACCTGGAACAGGTGGCGGATGTAGCCCCGGCTATGGCGTGCGCAGACCTCACAGGCGCAGGTGGCGTCGATGGGCTCGTCGCTGAGCGCGTGCTGAGCGTTCTTCACGTGCAGCTTGCCGGCTGTCGTCAGCGCTGTCCCGTGGCGGCCGATGCGGGTCTGCATGACGCAGTCGAACTGGTCCACCCCGAGGGCGACGGCCTCCACCAGGCTGGCCGGGTCGCCGACGCCCATCAGGTAGCGGGGGCGATCGGCGGGGATGTGCTGCAGGGCGGCAGCGAGGGCGGGCAGCATCTCCGCCCGGGTCTCCCCCACGCTGAGGCCGCCGACGCCATACCCGTCGAACTCCAGCGCGGCCGTGCGCTGCGCACTCTCGGCACGCATCGCCTCGTCCACCCCGCCTTGGACGATGCCGAACAGCGCCTGGTCAGGCCGCTGGTGCGCCGCCTTGGCTCGTGCCGCCCAGGCCGAGGTGCGTTCCACCGCGAGTCTGACGACGTGGTCCGGCGACGGCAACGGCGGGCAGACGTCCAGCACCATCTGAATGTCAGCGCCGAGCAGTTCCTGAGTGTGCACCGCACCCTCAGGTGTGAAGCGGTGCTTGCTGCCGTCGTAGGTGCTCTTGAACGTCACCCCGTCGTCGTCCACCTTCGGCTCCAGGCTGAACACCTGGAAGCCACCCGAGTCAGTGAGGGTGAGGCCGCCCCACGCGGCGAACTTGCCCAGCCCGCCGAACCGTGCGACGGTCTCTGCACCCGGCCGCAGCATCAGGTGGTAGGTGTTGCCCAGCACGATCTCGGCACCGAGGCGTTCGTAGTCGCTGGCGCTGAGGTACTTGATCGCCCCGCGGGTGCCCACGGGCATGAAGCAGGGCGTGCGATAGCTGCCCTTGGCGGTGTACGCGGTGCCGGTGCGGGCAGCCCCGTCGGCGGCGGCGAGTTCGAAACGGACCGGATGCATTCAGACCAGGCTACGGTCCAGCAGCATCGCGTCACCGAAGCTGAGGAAGCGGTAGTTCTCGCACAGCGCCTCCTCGTACAGGTCGCGCCAGCGGGGCCCGACGAAGGCGTCGATCATCATCAGCAGCGTTGTGCGTGGCAGGTGGAAGTTGGTCATCAGCACGTCGACCACCTTCCACTCGTACGGCCGGTGGATGAACAGCCGAGTCCGACCGCTACCCGTCCCGAACGTGGCCGCACTCTCCAGCGCGCGCACGCTGGTGGTGCCGACCGCCACCACGCGCTTCGCTGCTGCGCAGTCCTCCAGCACAGTGGGGTCCACCCGGTAACGCTCGCTGTGGATCTGGTGATCACGCGGGTCGGCCGCACTGACCGGCTTGAACGTGTCGAGGCCCACCACCAACTCCACGCGGCGCGTGGCAATGCCCATGGCCTCGATGCGCGCCAACAACTCGGGCGTGAAGTGCAGGCCGGCCGTGGGCGCCGCGGACGACGCCGGCTCGTTGGCGTACACCGTTTGGTAGCGGTCGTCGCCAGCACCCCGGGCCGTGATGTACGGCGGCAGGGGCATCTCCCCGTGCTTCGTCAGCAGCTCGATGGGGTCGCCCTCGCCCAGCAGTTCGACGATCATCGTGTCGCCAGCATCGCTGCGGCGCACGATGCGCACCAGAGGTACACCGTTCGACAGCAGCTCCTCCCCCGCATGCAGCTTCTTCGCCGGGCGCACCATCGCCTCCCACGTGCGCCGGTCGGCGTCGAGCGGGTCGAGCAGCAGCGCCTCGGCGGCACCCCCTGTGGCCCGCGCGAGGCGCAAGCGCGCAGGAATCACCTTCGTGTCGTTGACCACCAGCAGGTCGCCGTCGCACAGGAACTCGCAGAGGTCGCGGACATGGCGGTGCAGCGGCGCCGCGGAGCCTTGGTCCACCAACAGCCGCGCCGAGTCGCGCGGCTCCGCGGGGTGCTGGGCGATGCGCTCGTCCGGCAACTCGTAGTCGAAGTCCTCCAGGCGCATGGGCCTGTCACGGTATCGGCCGTCAGGCGAGGGTGGCGAGGGCGGCGTTGAACGTCGCGCTGGGGCGCATCACCGCGGTGGTCTTCGCTGCGTCAGGTGCGTAGTAGCCGCCGATGTCGGCCGGCTTGCCCTGCACCGCGGTCAACTCGCCGACGATGGTGGCTTCCTCGGCCGCCAGCTTGGCCGCCAGCGGGGCGAACTTGGCCGCCAACGCGGCGTCTGCCGTCTGCGCCGCCAGCTCCTGCGCCCAATACAGGGCGATGTAGAAGTGGCTGCCGCGGTTGTCCAGCTGGCCGACCTTGCGGGCGGGCGACTTCTCGTTCTCCAGCAGCGAGCCGGTGGCACGGTCCAGCGTGTCGGCCAGCACCTGGGCGCCCGTGTTGCCGGCGAAGTTCGCCAGCTGCTCGAACGAGGCCGCCAGCGCGAGGAACTCGCCCAGCGAATCCCAGCGCAGGTAGTTCTCCTTCACCAGCTGCTGCACGTGCTTGGGCGCCGAGCCACCGGCACCGGTCTCGAACAGACCCCCACCAGCCATCAGCGGCACGATGGACAGCATCTTGGCGCTGGTGCCCAGCTCCATGATCGGGAACAGGTCGGTGAGGT
>CAZREK010000265.1:0-3876 GCA_964598965.1 uncultured Bifidobacterium sp.
CAGGTGCCCGCGGCGCACCTCGCGTTCGAGGCGGACATTCGCGCCGCTGGCGCGCTGCCCATCATCGAGCACGGGGTGCTGGCCGGCGAGGTCGCGGGCCTGGAGGTGTGCCGCGTGGTGAACGACCCGCACACCGGCGCGGTGCGGCTGGAGGTGGGCACCGGCGCCCACGACCGCGAGATGTTCCAGATGCTGCACGGCGACCGCCCCACCGTGGAAGCACTCGCCGACGTGGTGCGCACCGTCGCGCAACACCGCGCACCCGGCGCGGCCCGCCACCCGCTGAACCTGCTGGCGCAGGAGCGTCTGCTGCGCGCCCTCCTCATCGACCAACCCGACCTCATCCACGCCAGCAGCGTGGTGCCCGCGGCGCCGCCCGTGCCGCGCGCCAACCTGAAGGACCCCACCCCGTGCGTCGCCGTCGCCCAGATCGGCGGCCGCCCGGTGGCGGTGGTGTGCTCCGTGGGTGTCGACCTGGAAGTGGTGCCGTTCGCGGTCGACACGTGCACCGCGCTGGGCCTGGGCGACTGCCATGTGGTGGTGCCCACCCGCGACGCGGTCGAGCTGCAGCGGCGCATCGCCGCGCTGGCCACGAACCGGATCTCGGTCGTGGGCATCGAACCCGTAGCCTGATTGCCCTGATGTTCGACCGAGTACAGGCCCTGGAGGACGAGTTCGTCTCGCTGGAAGCGAGCATGTCCGACCCCGACCTGGTCAGCGACCAGGCGCGCCTGCGCGACGTCACCCGCCGCTACAAGGACCTCACCCCGGTGGTGGACTGCATCCGCCGCCGCAAGGCCCTGCTGGCCGACGCGGAAGCCGCCCGCGAACTGCTCGCCTCCGCAGCCGACGACGAGCGCGCCGTGTGGAAGCAGGAGCTCGCCGACAACGAAGCAGCTCTCGCCGCGCTGGAGGAAGAACTGCGCCTCCTCATGCTGCCCAAGGACCCCAACGACGGCCGCAACGTGATCATGGAGATCCGCGGCGCCGAGGGCGGCGAAGAAGCGAACCTGTTCGCCCGCGACCTGTACGACATGTTCCGCGCATACGCCTCGGCCAAGGGCTGGAACGTGGAGGTGCTGTCGCACGACGCCAGCGACCTCGGTGGCGTCAACCAGGTGACCCTGCTGATCAAGGGCGACGACGCCTGGAGCCGCCTCAAGTTCGAGGGCGGTACGCACCGCGTGCAGCGCGTGCCCGTCACCGAGAGTCAGGGGCGCATTCACACCTCGTCGGCCACCGTGCTGATCCTGCCCGAGGCGGAGGAGGTGGACGTGCAGATCGACGACAAGGACCTGCAGGTCGACGTCTACCGCAGCAGCGGCGCCGGCGGCCAGAGCGTGAACACCACCGACTCGGCCGTGCGTATCACCCACAAGCCCACCGGCATCGTGGTGACCATGCAGGACGAACGCAGCCAGATCCAGAACCGGGCGCGGGCGATGACCGTGCTGCGCTCGCGCCTGCTGCAACTGGCCGAGGAGGAACAAGCCGCGGCCCAGTCCGCGGAGCGGCGAGCACAGGTGGGCGGTGGTGGGCGCGGCGAGAAGATCCGCACCTACAACTTCAAGGAGAACCGTCTCACCGACCACCGCATCGGGTTCACCATCTACCGCTTGCAGGACGTGTTGGCCGGCGACCTCGACGAGGTGATCGACGCGCTCGCCGCCGACGAGCGGGCCAAGCAGCTCGCCGGCCAGGCCTGACCGGAGGCGAGCGTGAGCGACACGATCTCGTGGCAAGAGCTGTGGGACCAAACCGCCGCGCTGCACGGGCGGCCGCAGGCGCGCTGGCTGTGCGAGGAGGCCAGCGGCGCGTTCGGTGACGAGTTCGCCGACGTGCTCGCCGACCCTGCCACCGAACGCCAAGTCGCGCATCTCGACGCGATGCTGGCCCGCCTGCAACACGGCGAACCGTTGCAGTACGTGCTGGGCCACTGGAGCTTCCGCAGGCTCGACCTGCTGGTGGACCGCCGCGTGCTGATCCCGCGGCCGGAGACCGAGTTGGTGGCCGAGGCCGCGCTTGGCTTGGCGCGGGCGACGTTGGCCGAGTCCGCGGCGCGGTCGTTGCTGCTCGCCGACCTCGGCACCGGCAGTGGCGCCATCGGCCTGTCGCTGGCCGCGGAGCTTCCGCGCGGCGCGGTGGAGGTATGGCTCACCGACGTGTCCACCGACGCGCTCGATGTCGCCCGCGCCAACGCGGCAGGGCTGGGCATGGCCGGCGCGGCGGCCCGCTTCGCCCACGGCGCCTGGTTCGCCGCTTTGCCGCCGGAACTGCAGGGCGTGCTCGCGGTGGTGGTGTCCAACCCGCCCTACATCGCTCGCGACGACCCGCGTGTGGAGTCCTCCGTGCGCGACTGGGAACCGGCCGGCGCGCTGTTCGCCGATGGCGACGGCCTGGCCGACATCGCCACCATCGCCGAGGGTGCGGCTACCTGGCTGCGGCCCGGCGGCTGGCTGGTGCTGGAGATCGGCGCTGGCCAGGGCGAGGCTGTGCGCGCGGTGCTCGAGACCCACGGCTTGGTCGACGTGGAGGTGCGCCAAGATCTCGCCGGCCTTGAGAGGATCGCATTAGGGCGTCGCCCCAGCTAACCTCGCCGCAACATCGATGGGGGACACGAAATGCGCAAGGGATTGATGGCGGGCACGTTGATCGCGGGTGCAGCGGCGACGCTGACCATGTGGAGCGGCGCCGCCGATGCGGGCCGACATGTCGAGAAGTGCGCGAGGTTCGGCGCTTCGCGCGCCGCGTGTCTCTCCCTCGGCGACCTCACGATCACGAAGACCGACGGCGTCACCGAGCCGACGGCCGGCGACTCGATCACCTACACGATCGTCGTCACGCTTGCCTCGGGTGACTCCGCCATCAACGCCACCGTCGCCGACACGCTGCCGGCTGCGATTCAGGACGCGACCTGGACGTGCGCCGCCTCCCCTGGGGCCAGCTGCACGTCGAACGGCAGTGGCAACGTCGTGGCGAGCGTCAGCCTTCCATTGGGCGGGTCGGCCGCGTTCACCGTCCACGGCACGTTGTCGACCGAGTTCAGCGGCGAATTGTCGAACACGGCAACCGTGACCGCACCTCAGGGTTACAGCGACACGAACGGTCAGAACAACTACGCGACCGACGTCGACATGGTGAAGGCGGCACCGGTGGAGACTGGCGAGTCCGGTGCCGGGCTGCCGGACAACGGCGCTGCGTCGCAGACCCTCGCGCTGCTGGCGCTGGCCGTGGTGATGGCAGGTGCAGGCCTGATCTTCACCAGCCGTCGCCTCGCAGCCGGCCGCCGCTGACCACCCTGCTGACCGCAACGGTCGGCGAAAAACTGCAAGGCTGTCGCCAACATCGGCTCTGGACGGGTGACATGGTCGCCCGAAGGAGAACACCCATGCGCTCACGCCTTGCTCTCGTCCCCACCCTTGCCGGTGCATTGCTGCTGACCGCCTCGCTGGCCGGCTGCAGCTCTTCCAAGTCCGTCGGCAGCGACGCCGCGGGCTCCACCACTTCGGTGCCCGAGAGCACGTCGTCGATCGCGGCCACCACCTCCGTGCCCGAGACCACCACCCCGGCCACCTCCGCACCGGCCCCCACCGCACCCTCCGGTGGGTCGTCGTGCACCGATCGCGCGCCCAGCGGCTCGGCGGTCAGCGTCAACGTCGTCAACGGCGACTGGAACGGTGACGGCACCGCCGACAGCGCACTCAGTTGGGGCGAGCCCACCGGTGGCGGCGCCAACTGGTTCGTGCGCATGCAGGTGGCCGGTGGCAGCAACTCGGTCGTCGCTCTCGGCGACCTCGGCCCGTCCTTCGCCGCGGTCGTCGGTCGCGGCGACGTCGACTTCAGCCTCGGCGCACCGGCCGGCAGCGACGAGGACGA
>CAZREK010000266.1:0-3853 GCA_964598965.1 uncultured Bifidobacterium sp.
GCTCGATCACCGCCCGACCGCGGAGCATCCTCCACTCACCCCGATCCTGATGGCACCGCTCAGCTTTCTGCCCGATCCCGTGCAAGGTCAGCGGCTCACCACCACCCTGTTCGGGATCGCCGCAGTGGCGCTCATCGGCATCCTCGCCAGGAAGCTGTTCGGTGACCGTGTGGGGCTGATCGCCGCCATCGTCGCCGCGGTCTATCCCAACCTGTTCGTCCACGACGGCCTGGTCATGTCCGAGTCCATCGCTGTCGTGCTGGTCGCCGTCTGGATGCTCGCGTTGATCCGCTTGCTCGATGGTCCCACGCTCGGGCGCGCTGCGCTCGTCGGGCTCGCCGCCGGCCTTGCCGCGCTCACGCGCAGCGAGCTGCTGCTGTTCTGCGTCGCGTCCATCATCGCCACCTTGTGGCACCAGCGCACTCGCGCGACGTGGCTGCGCGCCATCGTCATCGGTGCCACGACGCTGGCCACCATCCTGCCCTGGACGATTGCCAACCTCGGCCGCTTCGAGCGACCGGTGTTCCTCAGCACGAACGATGGCACCACTCTGCTCGGGTCGTACTGCGACCTCGGCTTCAACGGCGAGAACAAGGGCGGCTGGTCGCTGCTGTGTGTCATGGATGATCAAGGCACCGACGACGCCTCGGTGCGTTCAGCCCGCCAGCGCCGCCAGGCGATGGTGTACGCCTACCACCACAAGCGGCAGCTGCCCGGCGTGATGCTGGCCCGTTTCGGTCGGCTGATCGATGTGTACGGCGTCCGCGACATGGTGCAAGGCGACTTCGGTGAGGACCAGGAGCGACCGTTGGCCTGGGCCGGCGTCGCCAGCTGGTTCGTGCTCGCCCCGCTGGCAGCGTTCGGTGTCGCCGGTGCCCGACGCCGAACCATCGGCATCCTGATGACCCCGGTCGTGATCGTATTGATCACCACCTTCGTGTTCTACGGCAGCCACCGACTACGGGTGCCCATGGAACCGTCGGTGGTCATCTTCGCCGCAGTCACGGTCAGCCGGCTGCTCAGCCGGCGTTGGCCCGCCGACGAGGCGTCAGGCGACGCAGCAGGTCCCGAACTCCCCACGCCGTGACCAGCAGCATCGACTCCACGATGATGCGCAAGCTCATCTTCGATGTGCCGTACAACCGGTCGGTGAACACGATCGGCACCTCGGTGATCGACAAGCCGCGGCGCGAACCGCGACGGGCGAGTTCGGTGAGAAACGCGTAACCGTCCGCCGTGGTGCTGGCCGGGTCGATGGCGGCCAGCGCGCTCGCCCGGTACGCGCGGTAGGCGGAGGTGCAATCGCGTACCTTCAGGCGCAGCACACCGCTGGTGTAGCGGTTCCCCCAGGCGGACAGCAGGCGGCGATGCACCGGCCAATTGACCGTCCCGCCACCGGGCACATACCTGGACCCGACGACGATGTCGGCCCCTGCGTCGATGGCTGCGGTCATGGCCGGCAGTACGACCGGGTCGTGCGAGCGATCGACGTCCATCGAGATGATCACGTCGAACCCGGCGTCGAGGGCGACCTTGAAGCCGTGGCGATACGCGCTGCCGAGGCCGTCCTTGCCCTCGCGGTGCACCACGGTGACGTTGCCGACCTCGGCCGCCAACTGATCGGCGACCTCACCGGTGCCGTCAGGGCTGTTGTCGTCGACGACGAAGATCTGCGCCGACGGCAGCCGCTCGCGCACGGCACGCAAGAACCACTCGATGTTCTCGCGTTCGTTGTACGTGGGAGAGACGACTGCGAGGCGCACCGGGCGACAGGCTACCGGCGGCGGCGTGTGCGTGAGGCTTCCGCCGCGAGAGCGGCGAGCATGTCCCGGGCGACGCGGTCCCAGGTGAGGGTGAGCGCCCGCTGGTGGGCAGCGTCGGCCAGCACCTGCCGGCGATCATGATCCGTGAGGATGTCGGCCAGCGCGTCGCCTAGCTGCTCGACGGGCGCCAGCACACCGGTGACACCGTCGACCACGCTGCTGCGGTGCCCGCGGATGTCGCTGGCCACCGCAGGGGTACCGCACGCCGCCGCTTCCGTGAGTGTCAGGCCCCAACCTTCCGCCAACGACGCACTGGAAACGAGCCACGCGGATCGGTACAGGTCGATGAGTTCGTCGTGCGCCACGTGACCCAGCAGCTGCACGCGGTCCTGCAGGCCGAGAGATGCGATCTGTTCGCGCAGCTGAGATTCCATGGGGCCGCTGCCGACGATGCGCAATTGGATGTCGGGCACCCGCGTGCGCGCAGCGGCGATCGCATCGATCATGGCTTCGAACCGCTTCACCGGGGCGAGGCGGCCCACGGAGACCACCAGCGGGGTCGCCGACTTGCTGCCACCGGGGCTGAACCGTGTGTCGACGCCGTTGGGGATCGCACTGACGCGGTCGGGGCGGAAGCCCAGCTCCAGGAGTTCCTCGCGCGTCGCGTCGGAAGGGGTCAGGACCAGCGTGCGCCGGTAGAAGGGCGGGGCGATCCGGGCCTCCAGCGCGCGACCGAGGCCGGCGGCCGGGCTGGGGAGGATCTGATTCCACATCGGCCCGTGCACATGGTGCAGGAAGACGACCTTCGGAGCCCGCACCCACACGGGGGTGAACCACGGCACCCCGTTCCAGACCTCGACCACGGCGTCGTACTTGCCACGACGGCGCAGCATCTCCGAACCGATGGCTCGCGGGAACACGGTCATCCTTCCGCCTCGGCTGACGACGCGGTAGCCGTTTCGCTCGTGGCAGCTGGCACGCCCGGCCAACGACGACGTGCGATGGGTGATCTCGAACCCGAGCGCTGCCCAGCGACGACTGAACTCGTCAGCGTGGACCTCGCTGCCACCGGCATCGGGATCGTCGAGATCGCGCCACGCGAGCACGTGAATGCGGCGGATTCCGGAGGCCTGGAGCTCTGCGGCAACCTGCTCGATCGTGGGTCGGCCGTCCGTCACGTGCGGCAGTGTAGGGGGCAGCGACGCTCACTAGTGTGAGCGCAGTGTCCGACGAGCCGCCGCTGACCCAGCCCACCACGACGGACACGGTCCCCCAGCAGGTGACACCGTCGTGCTTCGTTCTCGGCGGGCGAAGCCTCGGCCCCGTCACCTGGCGTTCGGCAGCACCGTGGCTGATCGTCGCCGTCGCGCTGGCGCTGCCGCTGCGAGCGCTGTGGAACGCGGGTGGAAGCTTCGACGAGGGCCTGGTGCTGACCCTTCCTGAGCGGTTACTGAAGGGTGACCTGCCGAACAAGGACTTCCTGCACCTGTACGGACCGGGCTCGATCTACCTGCTGGCCGGCTGGTACCGCGTCTTCGGTGTCTCCATCGAGGCCGAGCGCGCACTGGGCCTGCTGCAGCACATCGCCACCCTGGCCGCCGCGTTGACCCTGTTGCGTCCGTTCGGCCGGCGACTCGCCACCGTCTCGGCACTCGTGATGGTGCCGCTGGTGGTGTTCCCCACGGGTCTCGCGGCGTTAGCCTGGTCCGGCGCCATCCCGCTCGCTCTGTGGAGCACCATCTTCTCCATCCGTGCCGTGCACTGCGACGACCAGGGCCGGCATCGCGCGCTCCTGGCTGCCGGCCTGCTCGCCGGGCTGGCGCTCTCCTTGCGCCCCGACCTGGTGCTCGCACTCGGCCTGGTGTGGGCGCTGCTGTGGCCGTTGCAGGGGTGGTCCTGGCGGCCGGTGGCGGGCCTGTTCGTCGGGTTGATCGGGTGGTGGGTGCATTTCGCCACAGTCGGCCTGGGCACTGCATGGCGGGGCGCGGTCACCGACCCGGTGTTCCATCTCCGCGCCGGGCGTAGCCTCCCCCACCCGCCGTCGCTGCATGCCATCGCCGGGCGGGACACGGTCTACGAGCGGGCCGTCG
>CAZREK010000267.1:0-3850 GCA_964598965.1 uncultured Bifidobacterium sp.
ACCTTGCCACGATCTTCACCGCCATCGGCATCGTCGGCCTGGCGATCGGTTGCGCGAACACCACCGCGCTCACGCTCGCCGAGCGCTCGCGAACGGTGGGCTTGTTGCGCACCCTGGGCTTCACCCCTCGTGCTGTCCGCCGCCTGCTCGCCACCCGCGCCGTGCTGCTCACGTCCGCCGCGCTGGTGGTCGGTCTCGCGATCGCCGCGTGGTTCGCGTCGGATCGCCCGTCGTTCGTGTTGCGCTCGTACACCATCGCGCCCAGCCTGCGACCGCTGCCCGTCCTCGCCGGCTGCGCGTTGTCCCTCGCGTGTGCGTGGTTGGGTGCAGTGATCGCCTCGCGCCGTGTGCTCGCCGCACCTGTCACCGAACTGCTGGAGGCGTGAGGTGAGCCCCGTGTTGCGACTGGCGGTCCAGGACATGGCGCGCCGTTGGCGGATGCTGGTGGCGCTGGGGGTGATGGTCGCTCTGACCGTGCTGATGGTGACGCTGCTGGACGGTTACACGCGCTCCATCGACGTGCGCTTCAAGTCCTCGCAGCCGAAGTTGGTGGTGCAACAGGACAGCTCGGTGGGCGAATTCGCCGGCAGCCGCATGCCGGCAAGCGTTGCCGACGACCTGCGCGCGGCAGGGGTGGCCGACGCCGTTCCGGAAGTGCACGCAGTTACGGGCACCACCGGTTCCGACGCGATGCTCATCGCAGGCGTCGACCCGGATCGCTACCGCGATCTGGATCCGTACCACTTGGTCGCGGGGCGTCACCTGCGCGCGGGCGAATCGCAGCGCACGGTCTTGATCGGTGAATCCTTGTCCCGCCGGTTCGGGTGGCATGCCGGCGACACCGTCGTCATCCGCGGTCGCAACTTCCATGTGGTCGGTGTGTTCCGGCTGGGCACCTACCTGGACGACGCGGCGATCATGCCGATCACCGACGCGCAGCGCCTGCTGGGCTGGGGTACTGACGTGTCGCTGTTCGTGATCCCTGCGGATGGGCCGCTGGCGGTGGGTGACACCATGGCCGATGGCCTGGTGGTTGCCCAACGCGGCGACGTCGCGCTGGTGGACGAGTGGGGCCCGCTGCTGCGGTTGTTGGATGCCTCCGTGCGCCTGCTCGCGCTGGGCGCAGTGGCCGTCCTCGCGGTCGCGCTGTGGCGGCTGGCATGGCTGCACCGCCTGGACCTCGGTCTCCTGCGGCTGATGGGCTTCCCCCGCCGTGCACTCGCGGTCTACTTGGGCGTGCAGGCCGCGGCGCTGGTGCTGGTGGCGGCCGCAGTGGGGCTTTCGGCCGCCGTGGTGGTGGCGCCACGCCTGGCCCGCACGACGCTGGCGGTCACCACATCGCCCGTGATCGACAGTTGGGTCGTGACGCGGGGCCTGGGCAGTGCGATGCTGATCCTGGTGGTCGCGTTGACCGTGCCGCTCGTTCTCGTCGCCCGGCGCGACATCGGCACTCTCGTACGACGTGACGACTGAGCGAGAGGAGCGATCATGTCGAACAATCCCTCCGGCTGGTATCCCGACCCCAGCGGTCGTCCACAGCAGCGATGGTGGGACGGCAACGCGTGGACCGACTTCGTCAGCGTCAACGGCCAGACGTTCATGGACCGCCCCGCCGCGGCACCCGCTCCTCCGCAACCGCAGCCGCAGCCACAGGTGCAACCGCAGCCGACGTTCCAGCAGGTCGCGACCGCTCCAGTTGGGCCGACGCCGGCCGGCGCGCGCTCGCTGACCACACGCCTGGCAGCGATCGCCGCTGTCGCTCTCGCCGTCGGCGGGGCCGTTGGTTATGTGGCTCGCGGCGACGGCGGTGGCAGCAGCGGTGGGGGCGGGGTGGCATCAGGGTCGCTCACCGCACCACTCATCCAGGGCATGTCCAGCCTGGACTCGTACGAGTTCCGCCTCTCGCTGTCCAACATCGGCCCCACCAGCGCCGACCGCACCGACATGACGGCCACCGGGGCTGCGGACAAGGCTGCGGGCCTGCGCCATCAGTCGATGACCAACACATCGTCGTCGGCCGATGACCCGCAGGGCAGCACCAGCAACACAGAGTCGTGGATGAGCAAGGACGTCACCTGCACCTTCGACGGCGAGGAGTACACGTCCGATGCTCCCAGCCCGATCGGCACCGACTTCGGCAACATCCTGTCGGGCGTGTTCGACATCGTCATTCCGGACTCGGGTGCGCAGAAGGTCGGTGACGAGTCGGTGGCCGGTGTGGCGGCCGAGCACTACTCGTTCTCCATCCAGGGCCTGGGCGCGGACTCGGGCTGGTTGGTGGATGCCAACCAGGGCGACGTCTGGGTGGCCAAGGACGGCGGCTACGTCCTGAAGTACACGGTGAACGTGTCGATGCGCTCCGATGCGCAGAGCACGGAGAGCTACAACGTGCAGCTCACTCTGGAACTCACCAGCGTCAACCAGCCGGTCACCATCCAGGTGCCGGCACAGTGCCCCGCCGCCTAGGGTGGTCCGCGACGAGGAGGTTCCGATGGCTCGAACTCGCCGCCGCATCGCACTGGTGGCCCACGACCACAAGAAGGCCGATCTCATCGAGTGGGCGGAGTACAACCGCGGCACGCTGGTGCGCCACGACCTGGTGGCCACGGGCACGACCGGCAAGCTGCTGCAGGAGCAAGTGGGCCTGGACGTCAAGCGCCTGCACAGCGGCCCGCTGGGCGGTGACATGCAACTCGGTGCGTTGATCGCCGAGGGCGATGTCGACCTGTTGGTGTTCTTCTGGGACCCGCTGGAAGCTCAGCCGCACGACCCGGACGTGCGCGCCCTGCTGCGCATTGCGGTCGTCTACAACACCCCGACGGCGTGCAATCGAGCCACTGCCGACTACCTCATCAGCTCACCTCTGCTGGCCGACGGCGACTACCCCGCTCTCGGCTGAACCGGTATTCGGCTAGCCCATGTAGATCGCGTGGTGCTTCTCGATCGCGCGGCGGTCCACCGGGTCGGCCATCGAGAAGCGCACGATCAGTTCGTCGCGCAAGGCCTCGAACGGGATGACCGAGTCGATCACCAGCTCGCTGGCCAGCCGGTAGAGGTCGACGTCCTCCTCGTACTCGGCCCGCCGCGCGGCCACGTAGGCAGCGCGCTCGTCGGCATCGTCGATCGCCTGGATCTTGTTGGCGAACACCGCGTTGACCGCGGCCTCGGGCCCCATCACCGCGATCTTCGCGGTGGGCAGTGCGATGACCGCGATGGGGTCGAAGGCCGGGCCGCACATCGCGTACAGGCCCGCGCCGTACGCCTTGCGCACGATCACGCTGATCTTGGGCACGGTGGCCTCGGTGATGGCGGTGATCATCTTCGCCCCGTGGCGGATGATGCCGTGGCGTTCCACCTGACTGCCGATCATGAACCCAGGCACGTCGGCCAAGAACACGATCGGGATGTTGTATGCGTCGCACGTCCACACGAACCGCGCGGCCTTGTCCGCGGAGTCGCCGAACAGCACACCGCCCTTGTGCATCGGGTTGTTCGCCACCACGCCCACCACGTGGCCGTCGAGGCGAGCGAAGCCGGTGGTCAGCTCCGGCGCGAACAGTGGCTTCAGCTCGAAGAAGCTGTGCGCGTCGACGATGCACTCGATCACCTTGTGCATGTCGTAACCCGCCGCCTCTGCCGCGGGCAGTTCGGCGCGGGTGAGCGTGCGCACGCACTGCTCGCTCTCCACCGGTTGCGGTCGGTCGCGCCAACGGTCGGGCAGGTAGCTGAACAGGTGCTTGGCCTGCTCGATCGCGTCGGCGTCGTCGTGGGCCAGGTTGTCGCCGCACCCGGACACGCTGGCGTGCATGCGCGCTCCGCCCATTTCCTCCAGCGTCACCTTCTCGCCGAT
>CAZREK010000268.1:0-3848 GCA_964598965.1 uncultured Bifidobacterium sp.
CGGCTCCGCGTCGGCAGGTGGCGGCTCCGTGACGCTCAGCCCGTCCACGGGCGAAGGCGGTACACGCGTCGCTGTACTGCCGGTCAGCGAGTCCGCGTTCCTCACGGTGGAGTTGCTCACCGCCACCGGCTTCGATGCCCACCTGCCCACGGATGGGATCGCTGTGCACCTGGTGGAGGTCGCCTCCGGTCGTGCTCAGACGGTCAGCCCGCTGACGGGCGAGGCACCGTTCACCGATCTGCTGCAGGTGGGTCAGTCGCTCGACGCGGAGGGATGGCGCATCGAGGTCGTCGGCGACGGTGCAGCGTGGACGGTGCGCGTAGTGTCGTCCTCATGACGCACCCCACGCTGCCGATGACCCCCGCCCAGCGCGAACTGTTCGATGCCGCCGTCGCCATGCAGGCCCGGTCGTACTCGCCGTACTCCGGCTACAAGGTGGGCGCTGCCATTCGCACCAAGCAAGGCACGGTGTTCGCGGCGTGCAACGTGGAGAACGCGGCCTACCCGCAGAGCACGTGCGCGGAGGCGAGCGCGATCGTGATGATGATCGCCGCCGGTGAGCGCGAGATCGCCGAAGTCCTGACCGTGTGCGACGGCGAGATCATCGGCACGTGCTGCGGTGGGTGCCGCCAGCGCATCCGCGAGTTCGCCGACCTCGACACGCCCATCTACGCCTGCGGGCCGGATGGCATGCGCGCCGTGTTCACGCTGGAGGGCCTGTTGCCGCACAGCTTCGGCCCCGAG
Organism: uncultured Bifidobacterium sp.; assembly: GCA_964598965.1. GTDB lineage: Bacteria > Actinomycetota > Acidimicrobiia > Acidimicrobiales > Ilumatobacteraceae > UBA668. Next base: position 745 of record CAZREK010000268.1, read on the forward strand.
CACCTTCTACCCTAGGAGCCGAGATGAACGACGATCCCACCCTCCCCCAGCAGCAGCCGTTGCCGGCACCTCAACCGGCCGACAGCGTCATCCTCGACACCAACGCGGAGGTGAAGAAGTCGCGGACGCCGATGATCATCGGCGCAGTCGTCGTGATCGCGCTGGTGGCGTTCGTGGTCTGGTTCGCCACTCGTTCCGAGGACAAGTACAAGCCGGGCCCTGCGGCGCAGGGCCTCGTCGACGGGCTGGCGCGGCAAGGCATCGACGTCAAGCTGTCGGACTCGTCGTTGAAGTGCGTGGACGACACTCTGAAGGGTGTCGACCCGTCGGTGTTCGACACGGTGGACCCGCTCAGCACCGGTGACAGCTCGGACGACCCCGAGCAGAACCGACTGATGGGCAAGATGTTCGACGATTGCCTGTCCCGCGAAACCCGCATCGCGCTCTTCGCGGAGGGAATGACACAGGACGGCAGCGCCACCGAAGAGCAGGCCACCTGCGCGGCCGAAGCGCTCGACAGCGCGATCGTCGCCGGCGGCGGCTACGAGAGCATGATGTCCGACCCGGAGTCGATGCTGGGCATCGTGTTCGGTGTGCTCGCCGACCTGGAGAAGTGCGGCATCGACATGATGGGTGGCCTCGACGACTCCTCCGACGTCACCACGGACACCGCGGCGTTCGCTGCCTGCGAGACCGACTTCAACACCGTCTCCAGCGCGTTGGGCGACTACCGCACGGACCACGACAAGAACGCGCAGAGCTGGGCCGACCTCGTGCCCGACTACCTGGCCGACGACTCGCTGAGCAGCAGCTTCGAGATCACGGCCGACGCGGACGGCACCGTCACCATGACCGGCATCGGTGACTGCGAGGGGTACTCCTACAGCATCGGGGCCTGAACACGGGCGCTCGCGAGCGCGGGCCGTAGCCTGTGCGCCGTGGCGACCTCCCGCGAACCGTTCCTCACCGCCAAGCTGCAGGGCTTCGGCACCACGATCTTCGCCGAGATGAGCGCGCTCGCGGTCTCGACCAACAGCGTCAACCTCGGTCAGGGTTTCCCCGACACCGACGGCCCGCGCGAAGTGCTCGATGCCGCGGTGGCGGCGATCAACGGTGGCCTCAACCAGTACCCACCCGGCCTGGGCATGCCGGTGCTGCGCGAGGCCATCGCCGACCACCAGCAGCGGTTCTACGGGCTGCAGTACGACCCGGCCACGGAGGTGCTGGTCACCGCCGGTGCCACCGAGGCGTTGGCCGGTGCACTGATGGGTCTGCTCGACACGGGTGACGAGGTCGTGCTGTTCGAGCCGATGTACGACAGCTACCAGGCCTGCATCGCGCTCGCGGGGGCTGTGGCCAAGCCGGTCACCTTGCGTCCGCCCGACTACGGCTTCGACCCGGCCGAACTGCGCGCAGCGATCAGCCCGAAGACCAAGCTGCTGCTGATCAACACACCGCACAACCCCACGGGCAAGGTGCTGGACCGCGCGGAGCTGCAGTCCATCGCCGACCTGGCGCTGGAACATGACCTGATCGTGCTGACCGACGAGGTGTACGAGCACCTCACCTTCGACGACACCCAGCACATCCCGATGGCCACGCTGCCCGGCATGCGCGACCGCGTGTTGTCCATCAGCAGTGGCGGCAAGACGTTCAACACCACCGGCTGGAAGGTCGGCTGGCTGTGCGGCCCTGCACCGCTGGTGGCCGCGGCGCGCACTGCCAAGCAGTTCCTCACCTACGTCAGCAGCGGCCCGTTCCAGCCAGCGATCGCCACCGGGCTGCGCCTGCCGGACCAGTACTTCCACGACTTCCGCGCCGACCTGCAGTCCAAGCGCGACCGTCTCCTGCCCGGCTTGCACGCGGCAGGGTTCAAGGTGTTCCCCACCAAGGGCACCTACTTCGTCACCGTCGACATTCGCCCGCTGCGCCCCGACGGTGACGGCATGACGTTCTGCCGCGAACTGCCGCGCCATTGCGGTGTGGTCGCGATCCCGAACGAGGTGTTCTACGCGAACAAGTCGGAGGGCCGGCACCTGGTGCGATTCGCGTTCTGCAAGCGCCCCGAGGTGCTCGACGAAGCAGTCACCCGCCTGAAGCGCCTCGGCTGACGCGAGCGGCCGACGATCAGCGCGTCAGCGGCGGTCGGGCAGGAAGCGGAAGCGGTCGCGCACGTCGGCCACCACTGATGGCTGCACGTCGGCGAACAGGATCGTTTCGCCCTGCGAGCCGGTGGCCAGCAGTTCGCCCAGCGGGTCGACGATGCGACTGTCGCCCGAGTAGCGCAGGCCACCACCCTCGCCCACGCGGTTGCAGCCGACGACGTAGGCCTGGTTCTCGATCGCCCTGGCCTGCAGCAGCGTCATCCAGTGCAAGCGGCGACCCTCTGGCCAGTTGGCCGGAACCAGGTACACGTCGGTGGTGGGCGCGAGTGCCCAGAACTCGTCGGCGAATCGCAGGTCGTAACACACGAACGGGCTGACGCGAACACCCTCGATCTCGACCTGCACGAACTGGCTGCCGGCGCGGAAGTGGTGGTGCTCGCCGGCGAAGGTGAACGGATGGATCTTGTGGTAGCGGTGCACCGTGCCGTCGGGCCCGGCCAGCACGAAGCTGTTCGCCGGTCGGTTGTCGGCCGGGTCGGTGTCGGCCGGCACCTCCGGGCACGAGCCACAGACCCAGGCCCCGTGCTGGGCCGCCATCTCCTGCAGGAACTGCGACGACGGGCCACCTTCCGGTTCGCCCAGCGACGGGTTGTCGACCGCGAAACCGGTGGAGAACGTCTCGGTGAGCAGGATCAACCGTGCACCACCGGCCGCGGCCGCTGCCACTTGCGGTGCGAGACGGGTGAAGTTGGCGGCGCGGTCGTTCCAGACGATGTCGTGCTGAATCGCTGCAATTCGCATACCCCCTACAGTAGGGCGATTTCTCGGCTCGACGACGTAGTATCTGCGTTGATGCAAGAACTGCGCACAGCCCCGCGCCAGCGACGCAGCCAGCAGTCGATCGATTCGATCCTTGATGCCGCCGAGCGCCTCATCCACGAACAGCACGCCTACGTGAACGAGCCGATCGAGCACCGCCCGGTGATCCGCCAAGAGCTG
>CAZREK010000269.1:0-3844 GCA_964598965.1 uncultured Bifidobacterium sp.
CGACGTTGCCGTTGCGGTCGAACAGCGGCCCGCCGAACGCACCGAACTCGCCGTAACACCAGGCGCGTTCCTTCCACCCCATCGCCGTCGGGTCCAGCCCGGGGAGCAAGGCCACCCACGGGTCGGGGTTCGCCACTGGGTCCAGGTCGTCGGGCAAGAGCCAGCCAGTCGTCCCGTTCTCGAGCCGTACCTCCACCGCCTCGTTCGCAGCCAGCGCTGCTTTCGTGGCCCCCAGTGTCCACCCGGCCCACCATTGCAGGTCGGCGGTCGTGACCGGACCGAACCGGCGCAGGTAGCGCGCGGCCAGGTCGGCGCGGGCGCCGGTCGGCTCCGCGCCGGTGAACGGCCGAGGCAGCCAGTCGGCAGTGACGCTCCACTCGTACTCGCTGCTGACCCACGAGCCAGACGTGATGGTGCGCACGATGTCGCCGTCGAACCCCAGCAACAGCAGCAGTCGCGTATGAGCGGCCTGCGGGGCGGCATACTTGCCGGCCCCCATCACGATCTTCTCGGTCAGCGCGGGCACCGCCTTCCCCAACGCGCGCGCAGTGGTGGGGCCCAGGCGGTGCAAGGCAGCCAGCGTGTCCGCGCGGGCGCGCTGGACCCACGCCGCTGCGTCCGCGGTCCCGCCCGCGGCCACCCACTTCACCAACTGCTTCCACTCGCCGGCGGCGATGTCCACGGTGCACGCTGCGTGCACGGAGCGCACCACCTGCGGCGTGTACACCCAGATCGTGCGGCGCATGCCATGGTGCCGCACCAGCGAGCGGTCGTCGTGCAGCGCGCCCGACACCGCAGCGATGGATGGGTGGTCCATCCGCGCCGTTGCTGACAGGTACACGCTGGCCGGGTCGCTGCTGTGCAGCGCCACCACCCCGTCGGCAATCGCCGGCAGGTCGTCGGTGCGCGCTTCGGCAGCCAGCAGGTGTCGGTGCGCCAACCGGGCCCGCCGCTGCTCGTCGGTGATGAGGCGCGGCGTCGACACGCATCGAAGTGTGCCAGCCGCAGCCCGACGGGCCGGCGAATTGGCCGTCAGGGTTGCGAAACGGGTACTGGCAGTGACAGACTCGCAGAGATGCGTGCCGCTCTCACCCCCGCTGTCGTAGTACTCATCGTGTAGACGTACGCCTCCATACGCGTACGTCCTTGCCTCCCAATCGGGAGGCAGTTTCGTTTTTCGGCCCAAGTCAGTCACCCGCCCGGATCAGCAAGCACAGTCAGAAGGAACGCCATGAAGATCACCGGGGCCCAGGCCCTCATCCGATCACTGGAGATGGAGAACGTCGAGACCCTGTTCGGTCTGCCCGGCGGCTGCATCCTCCCCGCCTACGACCCCCTGCTCGACTCGTCGATCCGCCACGTGCTGGTGCGCCACGAGCAGGGCGCCGGCCACATGGCGGAGGGCTATGCCCACGTCACCGGCCGCCCGGGCGTGGTCATGGTCACCAGCGGCCCGGCGGCCACCAACATGGTCACCCCGCTGATGGACGCCTACATGGACAGCATCCCGATGGTCTGCATCACCGGCCAGGTCGGCACCACGGCCATCGGCACCGATGCGTTCCAGGAGTGCGACACCGTCGGCATCACTCGTAGCTGCACGAAGCACAACGAGTTGGTGATGACGGCGCAGGACATCCCGATGGCCATCCGCCAGGCGTTCCACATCGCCACCACCGGCCGCCCCGGCCCCACGCTGGTCGACATCCCCAAGGACTGCCTGGTCAACACCATGGACTGGTACTGGCCCACCGACGAGGAAGTCGCCGAGAGCCTGCCCGGCTACCGCCCCAACACCAAGGGCCACCCGCGCATGATCAAGGAGGCCGCGAAGCTGATCCTCGCCTCCGAGCGCCCGGTGCTGTACCTCGGCGGTGGCGTGCTGAAGGCTCGCGCCGCCGAAGCGGTGCGCGAGCTGGCCGAGCTGACCAACATGCACGTGGTCACCACGCTGATGGCGCGCGGCGCGTTCCCCGACGACCACCCGCTGTGCCTGGGCATGCCCGGCATGCACGGCAACGCCACGGCCATCTCGGCCATGCAGCAATCCGACCTGCTGGTCAACATCGGCGCACGCTTCGACGACCGCATCACCGGCAAGGTGGCCACCTTCGCCCCCGAGGCCAAGGTCATCCATGTCGACATCGACCCGGCCGAACAGGGCAAGGTGCGCAAGCCGGAGGTGCCGATCGTGGGCGATGCCCGCCAGGTCACCGAGGAGATCGTGAAGGCGATCCGCGACCTGCTGCAGAACGGTGCCACCCAGGCCGACACCGGCGCGTGGCGCAGCAAGGTCAGTGGCTGGCGCGAGCAGTTCCCGCTGTCCTACGAGCCCAGCGAACCCGGCGAAGCACTGAAGCCGCAGTACTGCCTCGAGCAGTTGCGCGACAGTGCGCCGGAAGGCACCATCCTCGTCTCGGGGGTTGGTCAACACCAGATGTGGAGCAGCCAGTACTGGAAGTTCAACGAGCCGTACAGCTGGGTGAACTCCGGTGGTCTCGGCACGATGGGTTTCAGCATCCCCGCCGCCATCGGCGCCAAGGTCGGCCGCCCCGACCGCACGGTGTGGGCGATCGACGGTGACGGCTGCTTCCAGATGACCGCGCAAGAGCTGGTGACCGCCACGGTGGAGCGCATCCCGATCAAGGTCGCGATCCTCAACAACAGCTACCTGGGCATGGTGCGCCAGTGGCAGGAGATGTTCTACGACGAGCGCTACAGCGAGGTCTACCTCTCGCCAGAGGTGCCGAACTTCGTGCAGTGGGCCGAGGCCATGGGCTGCGTCGGCATCCGCGTGGACAGCCCGGAGGAAGTGCAGCCGGCCATCGACAAGGCGAACAGCATCGACGACCGCCCGGTGGTCATCGACTTCCGGGTCGACGCCCGCGAGAAGGTGTACCCGATGGTGCCCGCTGGCTACAGCAACGACGACATGCTCCTGCCCGAATGGCAGGAGTGCAACCGTGGAGGCCTGCGCTGATGTCCGCCGAAATTCGTAACCACCACATCCTTTCGGTGCTGGTCCAGAACCGGCCGGGCGTGCTCGCTCGCGTTGCCGGTCTGTTCGCCCGCCGTGGGTTCAACATCTTCAGCCTCGCCGTCGCCCCGGCAGAAGACGAAGGGTTCAGCCGCATCACCATCGTCGTCGACGTGGACTCCGCCCCGCTCGAGCAGGTGGTCAAGCAGCTGTTCAAGCTGATCGAAGTCGTGAAGATCAGCGAGCTCGACCCGCGCCGCAGCGTGGAGCGCGAGCTCTTGCTCGCGACGGTGCGCACCACCCCCGACCAACGGGGTCAGGTGGTGGAACTGGCCAACATCTTCGAGGGCAAGATCCTTGCCGTCGGGGTGGAGGCGATCACCGTCTCGCTGGACGGACATCCGGACAAACTCGACGATTTTGAGGAATTGTTGGCCGGATATGGCATCGTTGAACTTCAACGTACGGGGCGGGTCGCCCTCCCCAAGCTGGATCGTGAGGCACGCCTGCGTGCCGTGAACACCAAGAGCAACAACGGAAAGGCAGGCTGACAATGGCTGCGAAGATGTACTACGAGGCGGACGCGGATCCGTCGATCATCCGGGGCCGCAAGGTCGCCATCATCGGCTACGGCTCGCAGGGTCACGCGCACGCGCTGAACCTGAAGGAGTCCGGCGTGCAGGTCGTCGTCGGCCTGCGCGAGGGCAGCAAGTCGGCCGCCAAGGCCGAGGCCGCCGGCCTGAAGGTGATGGACATCGCCGCTGCTGCGAAGTGGGCCAACGTCATCATGCTGACGATGCCCGACACCGAGCAGAAGGCCACCTACGAGGAGTTCATCAAGCCGCACATGCGCAAGGGCAAGGCCCT
>CAZREK010000270.1:0-3836 GCA_964598965.1 uncultured Bifidobacterium sp.
CCCTGCGCTCGGTCGACTCGTACCGCGGCGACGCACCGGTGAGGGCATGGCTGCTCTCCATCGCGCGGCACGTGTGCGCGGACCACGTCCGTCGGCGTGCACGTCAACGGCGCCTCGTCGACCGCCTGGCTCGCACCAGCACGTCGGAGGTCGTTGCCGCCCACGAAATCGGCTCGTCGCAGCATCTGCTCGATCAACTCCTCCCGGAGCAACGCGAAGCTTTCGAGCTCACGCAGATGGTGGGCCTGTCGTACGAAGACGCGGCGGAGATCATCGGTTGCCCGATCGGCACCGTGCGATCCCGCGTCGCTCGCGCTCGCGCCTCGCTGGTCGAAGTCGTGCGCGCCGCCGACGTAATCTGAACGCGGTCCCCCCACCTAGGCTGCCGCCATGAACGGAGCGCAGAGCGTGGTGCAGACATTGCTCGGCAGCGGTGTCGATGTCTGCTTCGCCAACCCCGGCACGTCGGAGATGCACTTCGTGGCAGCGCTCGACGGCCCTGGCGAACGCAAGATGCGAGCCATCCTGGGGCTGTTCGAAGGCGTCGTCACCGGCATGGCGGACGGCTATGCGCGCCTCGCGGGACGACCTGCGGCCACCTTGCTGCACCTCGGCCCCGGCTTCGGGAACGGTTGGGCCAACGTGCACAACGCTAGGCGGGCGGGTTCGCCGGTGGTCAACATCGTGGGCGACCATGCCACCTACCACCTGCAGTACGACGCCCCGCTGACCTCCGACGTCGCGGCGCTCGCCAGAACCGTGTCGGGCTGGGTGCACACCACGACGCACGCACGGAATGCGGCGGCCGACACGGCGAGGGCAGTGCAGGCGGCGATGCAGTTCCCGCGCCAGATCGCCACGCTCATCCTTCCTGCCGACGCCGCATGGTCGCCGGCGGAGCGTCCCGCTCCACCGCTACCGGTAGCCGGCCCGGCGACCGTGTCCGACGACGCAGTAGCGGCGGTGGCCGACGCGCTCCGTCACGGCCGCCGCACGGCCATCCTGCTGGCGGGTGCAGCACTCGACGAGGACGGTCTGGCGACCGCGGGCCGCATTGCCGCGGCCACCGGCGCACGACTGCTCTGCGACACCTTCACCCCGCGGTTGGCTCGCGGTGCAGGGCGTGTCCCGATCGAACGCATTCCCTACTTCGCGGAACAGATCGTGGCGACGATGGCCGATGTGGAGCAGCTGGTGCTGGTCGGGGCCAAGCCGCCGGTGGCGTTCTTCGCCTACCCGGACAAGCCCTCCACCGGGTTGCCCCCCGGTGCCGAGGTTGTCGTGCTCTCGCATCCGCACGAGGACGGCAAGGCCGCGCTGGCAGCGCTCGCCGACGCGCTCGGCGCGACCGCTGTCGACATGGTCGTCGCTGACCATCGCACGGATGGCAGCACGTCCGGCAAGTTCGACCAGTTCGGCATCGGCCGCATCCTCGCCGCCCACCTTCCGGAGGGCGCGGTGGTCGTGGACGAAGCAGCGACGTGCGGCCTCGGCGCGCAGATCGCCCTGGTGACTGCGGCGCCGCACGACGCGCTGTCGTTGATGGGAGGGTCGATCGGCCAGGGCCTGCCGCTGGCCACCGGCGCCGCGGTTGCGGCCCCGGATCGCAAGGTGGTGTGCCTCCACGGCGATGGGGGAGCGATGTACACCTTGCAGGCACTGTGGACACAGGCCCGGGAGCGGCTCGATGTCACGACGGTCGTGTACGCCAACCGCCGCTACTCCATCCTCGACATCGAGTTGCAGCGAGTGGGCGCCACAGGCACCGAGTCCGCAGCCCGGCTGTTCGACCTGGGTGACCCCGAGCTGAACTGGGTGGACATGGCTCGGGGTATGGGCGTGGAGGCGGTGCGGGTGCACGACCTCGTCGGCCTCTCCGACGCCTTCGCCGTCGCGATGCGCGAACGCGGGCCGCGCCTGATCGAGGTCATGGTCTAGCCGTGGGCCGCCACCAGCGCGAGGCCACCGTGGACTGCGGCGAGCAGTACCTGGTGCTGCACAGCGAGTGTTGTCGGTTGGTGCGGTCACTGTCGGCGGAGGAACTGGCGGCGCAGGTGCCGGCCACGCCCGAGTGGCGGGTGCGCGACGTGTTCAGCCACGTCGGAGGTCTGGTGGCCGACCTCAATGCGGGTCGCCTGCCCGGTGACGAAGGACCGGATGCTTGGGGTGCGGCGCAGGTGGCGGCTCGTGGCGCGTTGCCGATCGAGTCGGTGCTCGAAGAGTGGGAGCGCGAGGCGCCCACGTTCGCCGACGGCCTGCGACTGTTCGGGTACGAATGGGGGAGTCACTTCTTCGCCGACCTGCTGGTGCACCTCCACGACGTGCAGGCGGCGCTCGGTCGCTCTCCGCACGACGAGCCGCTGCACCTGGCCATCGCGCTCGACCACTACACGGCGTTCATCGCCGAGGCATTGGCTGCGACGCCGCAGTGGGGCAGTGTCGTGGTGCGCGTCGGCGCAAATGCCTGGACGGAGGAGTGGCCGATCGGCGTGGGGCAAGTACGAGTCACGATCGATGGTGCTGCCGGCGAGGTGTTGCGCTGTCTGTGTGCGCGCCGCTCCGTGCGGCAAATGGGGCGCGTGATGACCGGCGACCTGAACGGGTTCGTCGAGTTCCTCACCGGAGCGTGGCAGGTCGGCTACTCGGTGCCGTCCGAGGACCAGCTCTAGGACGGTCAGTCGTTGTCGAGTTTGTCGACGATCTTGTGTGCGGCGTCGGCGAGATGCCCCTTGACGCCCTTGTGCTCTGCCTTGTCGGCGGCGATCTCCAACTCCGCGTCGACCAGGCCCAGGGTGGCGCGGTAGCCGTCGATGAGGCCGATCTTGCCGTCGTTGTCGGCGTCGTAGGCGTCGAGATCGAGTTCCTCGTCGGTCGCGGCGTCGGAGGCGGGAGTCAGATCGTCGTTCGACATGACCTCAGTATGCCCCACGCCGTTCGACGAGCGGGAAGTTCGTGAAGAACGTGTCGAGGTTGGCGAAGATCTGATCCGCCGCTTCGAAGTCACCCTCGGCCTGCAGCGTGCCGTCGGCGACTGCTGCGGCGACCGCCGCCGGGAACGGCTCGTTGCTCTCCAGCACGCGGTGCACCACCACACGGGGGCCGATCAGCGTGCACGCCGCGGCTGCGTCGTGCCGTCCGCTGACGCTGTGCAGTGCGCGGTGCTCCATCCCCAGCACCCACTGTTCGTCGAGGTCGGTGTAGGTGATGTTCACCTTCACCTTCATGCCACCGACCGCATCTCCGTTCAGTCGCACCGCGAGCGTGTCGAACAGCTGGGCGGGGGACATCGCGTCGAGGTAGTTGTGGCGTCCGGCAGGTGTGGCCGGCATGCAGCCGTTGCGCAATTCCTGGGCGCCCATGAGGAACGCGTTGCGGAATGTCGCCGACTCGGACTGGTAGCCGATCTGCTCGAGAGCGTCGGCCTGCAGCTCGCGGGCCTCGAGGTTCGTGGGGTCGGCGAACACGAGGTGGTTCACCAGCTCGGCCACCCAGCGGTAGTCGCCGGCGTCGAAGGCCTTGCGTGCCGTCGCCAACAGCGCGTCGGCGCCACCGGCGGCCTCCACATAGCGGCGGCCGGCATCGACCGGCGGCAGCTTCCACAGGTTGGCCGGGTTGCCGTCGTACCACGAGAGGTAGCGCTGGAACACCGCCTTGACGTTGTGTGCGAGGTGGCCGTAGTAGCCGGTCGTGTGACCCTCGGCTGCGAACTCGGGTGGCATCGACAGCATCTCGGCGATCTCGGTGGCGTTGTGTCCGTGGTTCGCGAGTCGCATGGTCTGGTCATGCACCCAGCGATACAGATCGCGCTGCAGCGTGAGATAGCGGCGGATGTCGTC
>CAZREK010000271.1:0-3836 GCA_964598965.1 uncultured Bifidobacterium sp.
GAGGCGCTCCGGCGAGTACACGTTGAGGCGGTCGTCACGCACGAACCCGGCCAGCACCAGGCCGGCGCGACGGGCCGTCTGGACCGCCAGCGCGGTCGGCGCGCTGACCGCGATCAGCGTGCTGAACCCGGCCGCCCAGGCCTTCTGCACCAGCTCGAAGCTGGCCCGGCCGCTGACGAACAGCCCCAGTCCGGTGGCGGGCAGCAGGCCGTCCAGCAACATGCGGCCCACCACCTTGTCCACCGCGTTGTGGCGGCCGACGTCCTCGCGTACGAGCAGCACGTCACCCGCGGCGGTGAACGCCGCCGCGGCGTGCACCGCGCCGGTGCGCTCGAACAGATCCTGCCCGGCGCGCACGGCGGCTGGCACGCCCATCATCACGTCCGGCGGAATGGGGGCCGTGGCGGACAGCGGTGACAACAGGTCGCACAGCTCGTCGATCGCGTCGTTCCCGCACAAGCCGCAACTGGAGGTCGTGTTGCCGAGCCGCGGTCGCGGCGCAGGTGCCCGCCCGCCGGTCTCGACGGTCACCACGTTGTACTCGCTGTCGGCCGCGGAGCCGTTGGCGCAGTAGCGCACGCCCGTCACCGGCACACCGGCCAGCAGACCCTCGGTGTGGCAGAACCCCACTGCCAGCTCGTAGTCGTGACCCGGCGTGCGCATCGTGGTGCTGACCGTCACTCCGTCCAGCTGCACGGTCATCGGTTCCTCGACGATCAACTCGTCCGGCCGCCGCCCGCGCCCGTCCGGCGTGACGCTGGTGACCAGGAAGGTCTCGCTGCGGCCGCGGGCTGCCATCGCTGGGTGACGGTAGCGGTTATCGTTCGCGCATGAGCACGCAGAACAACGGACGCATCCTCGCAGCGGAGATCGTGGGCACGATGGTGCTGATGTTGGGCGGCCCGGGCGTGGCCATCTTCAGCGGCGCGTCCATCGGCATCCTGGGTGTCGCGCTCGGGTTCGGACTGTCGCTGGCGATCATGGCCTACGTCATCGGGCCGATCAGCGGCTGCCACATCAACCCGGCGGTCACGCTGGGCATGCTGCTGACGCGCAAGATCAACGGCGCCCACGCGGTCATGGCCTGGGTGGGGCAACTGCTCGGCGGTGTCGCCGGTGCGGCCATCATCTACGGCATCGCCAGCGGGCGCGACAATTTCCAGCGGCGAGATTTCGCCGCCAACCTGTGGTCGGGCAAGTACTACGGCGTGGGCGCCGCCATCGTCGCCGAGGTCATCCTCACCGCGATCCTGGTGCTGGTGGTGTTGTCCACCACCACGCGCTCGATGGCGCCGGGGATGGGTGGGCTGGTTGCCGGCCTCACGCTGACCGTCATCCACCTCATCTCCATCCCCATCGACAACACGTCGGTGAACCCGGCGCGCTCGATCGGAACGGCGTTGTTCGCGGACACTTCCACGGATGCGCTGCAGCAACTGTGGGTGTTCATCGTGTTCCCGCTGGTCGGCGCCGTGGTCGGCGTGATCGCTTGGCTGGTGCTGGACGACACTCGCCTGGAGGACACGATGCTGGCCGACCTGCCGGGTATGGCCGAAGTGCGCGATGCCTTCGACAAGGTGGCCGACGAGGCGGTCAACGCCATCGAGGACGCCACCGACTGACGGGCGCTCGGCGGCGGGTCAGGCGGCGACGGCGAACTGGTGCGGCTCGACCGGCTCGGGCTCGCCGGTCTGAACCAGCGTCGAGGGCACGAAGTGGTCGAACGCATCGCGTTCCTGGAGGCGCTCGGCGGACCACCACGACAGAGGGCTGAAGCGGTCGGTGAGCGGGTGCCAGTGGATGGCGATGTCGCTGAGGTTGGCGGTGATCAGTCGGTCGACAGCCCACACGTAGTAGGTGGCGAGGGTGTCGTGGTACTCACCATCGACGATCTCGGGGCGGGTGCGGCGCAGCTCGTCGAGCGTGGCCGCAGCACCGACGGCGTGGACCGAGCGGATGAGGCTGGAGAGGAACTCGCTGTGCGTCATGACCACAGTATCCGGCGCCGATCACTGCGATGGCAGCGGACTTCATGCCAGACTGCACCATATGGCAGCGACATCCGCACCACTTGACAGAATCGACAGTGAAATCCTCTCCATCCTCCGCGAGGACGCTCGAATTCCGTACCAGACGCTTGGGGATCGAGTCCATCTCTCGGCCAACGCGGCCGCCGACCGAGTGCGCCGCCTGGTGCGCACCGGGGTGATCCGCCGCTTCACCATCGACATCGACCAGTCCGCCCTGGGGCGCGATTTGGAGGCCGTCATCGATGTGCGCGCCGCCGATGTGGACCGTTTCCGCCGTGGCGCGCTGACCTGCCCGGAGGTCACCTCCATCGCGCACGTCACCGGCCGCACCGACTTCCAAGTGGGTGTGGTCTGCGCCGGCACCGCCGGCCTGAACGCTCTGCTGCAGCAGTTCACCCGCGAATTCGGGGCCACCGAGACGCTGACCACCGTGGTGCTCGAGCGGTCACGCTGAGCCTGCCGGGCCGAGGGTTGCCGCTTTAGCAGTCCAGGGTTTAGAGTGCTAGCACTCTCACTTGCCGAGTGACAGCCCCTGTGGCGATTCGGCGGTGACCCTGTCAACCCTCACTACCTCATCGTGGAGGACCGTAATGCCGAAGCAGATCGCGTTCGACGAAACCGCTCGCCGTGCGCTCGAGGCGGGCATGAACAAGCTCGCCGACGCCGTGCGCGTCACGCTCGGGCCCAAGGGCCGCAACGTCGTGCTGGAGAAGAAGTGGGGCGCCCCCACGATCACCAACGACGGTGTGTCCATCGCCAAGGAGATCGAGCTCGAGGATCCCTACGAGCGCATCGGTGCCGAGCTGGTGAAGGAAGTCGCCAAGAAGACCGACGACGTCGCCGGTGACGGCACCACCACCGCTACCGTTCTCGCCTGGAGCATGGTGCGCGAAGGTCTGCGCAACGTGGCCGCCGGCGCCAACCCGATGACCCTGAAGAAGGGCATCGAGGCCGCCGTCGCCGCCGCCATCGACAGCATCAAGGCGCTGGCCAAGGAGGTCGACTCCAAGGACCAGATCGCTCAGGTGGCCAGCATCTCGGCCGCCGACACCGAGATCGGCACGATGATCTCCGAGGCCATCGACAAGGTCGGCAAGGACGGCGTGATCACCGTCGAGGAGAGCCAGACCTTCGGCATGGAGATGGACCTCGTCGAGGGCATGCGTTTCGACAAGGGCTACATCAGCCCCTACTTCGCCACCGACATGGAGCGCATGGAGGCCGTCCTCGACGACCCGTACATCCTGTTCGTGTCGTCGAAGATCACCAACGTGCGCGACATGCTGCCGGTGCTGGAGAAGGTCATGCAGGGCGGCAAGCCTCTCGTGATCATCGCCGAGGACATCGAGGGCGAGGCCCTGGCCACTCTGGTGGTCAACAAGATCCGTGGCACCTTCAAGTCGGCCGCCGTCAAGGCCCCCGGCTTCGGCGAGCGTCGCAAGGCGATGCTGCAGGACATGGCCATCCTCACCGGTGGCCAGGTCATCAGCGAGGAAGTCGGCCTGAAGCTGGAGAACACCACGCTCGACCTGCTGGGCCGCGCCAAGAAGGTCATCATCACCAAGGACGAGACCACCATCGTCGAAGGTGCCGGTGAGGACAGCGACATCAAGGGCCGCATCAACCAGATCAAGACCGAGATCGACAACACCGATTCGGACTACGACCGGGAGAAGCTGCAGGAGCGTCTGGCCAAGCTCAGCGGCGGCGTTGCCGTGCTGAAGGTCGGCGCCGCCACCGAGGTGGAGCTGAAGGAGAAGAAGCACCGCATCGAGGACGCGGTCAGCACCACCAAGGCCGCCATCG
>CAZREK010000272.1:0-3824 GCA_964598965.1 uncultured Bifidobacterium sp.
CGACATCTTCGAGCAGTACACGCCGCTGGTCGAGCCGCTGTCGCTGGACGAGGCATTCCTCGATGTCACCGGATCGGTCCGCCTCTTCGGCGAGGGGGTGACGATCGGATGGATGATCCGCGACGAGGTGTGGCACCGCCTGCAATTGCGGTGCTCGGTCGGCGTGGCGCCCAGCAAGTTCTTGGCCAAGCTGGCCAGCGAGGCCGCCAAGCCGACGGCCACCCCCAGTGGGGTGCGCGACGGAGCCGGCGTCTTCGAGGTGCGCCCTGGTGAGGAACTCGCCTTCCTGCACCCGCTACCGGTCACTGCGCTGTGGGGTGTCGGGCCGGCAACCCTGGAACGGCTGGAGCGCTTGGGCGTGCGCACGGTCCGCGACCTGGCCGCGCTGGACGAAGGCTCCATCGTCGCCGCCGTCGGGCGGGCGCACGGTGAGCACCTCCATCGCCTGTCGTTGGCGCTGGACGACCGGCCGGTGGAGCCGGATCGGGGGCTGAAATCGATCGGGCACGAGGAGACCTACCCGACCGATCTGTACACCCAGGAGGAACTGCAGCGGGAGCTGGTGCGCCTGGCCGACGCGGTCGCAGCCCGCCTGCGCTCGCACCACACCGGCGCCCGCACGTTGTCGTTGAAGGTCAGGTTCCACGGCTTTCAGACGATCACCCGCTCGGTGACGCTCGCGGGCGCGGTCGACACCGCGCACTCGATCGTGCGCGCTGTTTCCCCGCTGCTGGCGGCCGTCGATCCTTCGCCCGGCGTGCGTCTGTTGGGCGTCAGCGGCGGCAACCTGGCAGCACCCTCCGAGCAACTGAGCCTCGACGATCTGATGTCATCCGCCAGCACCGATGCCACCGACGCGGCGGCGCCCGACTGGCACGCCGCCGAGCGCACGGTCGACGAGATCCGCTCGCGCTTCGGCAGCCGCGCCATCGGGCCGGCCAGTTCGGTCGGGGACCGCGGGCTGCGCTTGGTGCGCCGCGGCGCTCAGCAGTGGGGCCCGGATCAGCAGCCGCCGGCCCCGGAGGAGTGACCCCGAGCCGGGGGCGCGTTGTCCGTCGGCAGGAATCGTGCGAAGATGCGGTTCCGCCCTCGCCACGGAGCACGCCATGCCGCTGTCGGAAGACGAACAACGGATTCTTCGCCAGATCGAGGAGCACCTGCAGCGCGACCCTGGTTTCGGCCGCACCCTGCACCGCAAGCCCGCGCCCAGCAGGCGCGCGCTGATGATGTGGACGCTGATCACGCTGGTCGCGCTCGGCCTCACGGTGGCGTTCTTGTCGGTCAGCCCGTTCTTGTCGTTCGCCACGTTCATCGGCGCAGTGGTGTGCGGCCTGTTCCTCGAGCGTCAGGCACGCATGGTGGCCGAAGCGGGGCTCAACCAGATCTCGGGCAACGTGCGCAGCCGGTTCGGCCAGCCACCGTCGGGTCAGTCCTCCGACAGCTGATCGTCAGCCGGTGTAGCGGCGGCGCATCAGGCGCGGGTCGAACAGCGCCTGCAACCGGGTGCGCCAGGGAATGCGGTCCCGGCACTGCACGTCGATCTCGTGGGCCAGCAGTGCGCAACGATCGGCCAGATCGCGCTCGGGCTCCCTCGTCGAGTACACCGTGTTGGTGACGTGGCGAGCCAACTCGCGAACGGCACGATGGTCGATGCCCGTGGCTTCTTGGGCGACGTGCGCGTACTCGCTGGGTGTCGCGCCGCGGATGGCAGGGGCCCCGGCCAGCGAAAGCACGCCGAGCGTGTGCCGCCACGACGACACGATGCGATCGGCGGCGGTGTCGTCATGGCGCTGCACGAGTGCGCGGACCACACGCGGGGTGACCAGCACCCAGAGCACCACGGCGATCAGGATCGTCAGGAGCACCCACGGCGTGTTCGAGTCGTTGGTGGGCGCACCGCCCCCGGTGCCGCCAGGCGTGGTGCCGCCGACCTCACCGGTGTCGGTGTCCACCGGCCCGGTCGGGCGCGGCGCCGTGCCGTTGCCGTCGGTCGTCCCGCCAGTGGTGGTGACGGTGGTGCTGCCGGTCTCGCCGCCGCCGCCAGTCGGTGCGGCCTGCTCGGCGGGAATACCGGTGTAGCCGGTCGCATCGCCGTTACCGCGGCCAGGCGTGGGCTCGAACGCGATCCACCCCAATCCGTCGAACCAGACCTCCGGCCAGGCGTGGGCATGACGGCCGTACACATGCCAGAGGCCCTCGCTGTCGACCTCGCCCGGGGTGAACCCGACGGCGACGCGGGTGGGCAGCCCGAGTGAACGGGCCATGACTGCGAACGTGCCGGCGAACTGCTGGCAGAAGCCGCGGCGGGCATCGAGGAACTCGACCATCGCGTTGGAGTCGTTCCCGAAGTCGACGTCCACGTCGTACTCGAACTCCGTGCGGAACCAGGTCTGCAAGGCCATCGCCATGTCGTACGACGTCGGCGCGCCGGCCGTGACCTGCAGAGCTGTGGCGCGCACGGTGTCGGGGATGCCATCGGGCAGCGCGAGGAAACTCGGATCGGTGCCGGTGACAGAGGCCAGGCGCAGCTGGTCGGTCGACGGGTTGATGACCTCGGCGTCGATCGCGATCGTGTCACCTCGCTTCAGGTCGGTGTCGGGCAGCACGAGGCTCTGCGACATCGGCGCCCACACCACCTGATCGGGAGAGACGCGGACCGGCCGGTACGCAGATGGCACCAGGTGGCCACCCATCGCCTTGATCGTGATCAACTGCTGCCCGGTGGCGCCGTCGGCGCTGATCTCCGCAGCCCTGTCGCCCATGGGCTCCAGATCCTCGTCACCGAGTTCCCAGGTCTGCCCGTTGAACACCGGCAGGCCGGTCAGCCTCCAGTAGTGGCCGCCGTCCAGCGAGCGGACGGTGAACAACTCCTGATTGCCGCGGTCGCGCAGGTCACCGCCGATGTCGACGATCGGGCTGACGATCTCGGTGACACCGCCGGACTGATGGCGGGTGTCGTACAGGGGCGCAGCTCCCGCCCCGGGCAAGCGCGGGCCGACGGCCAGCGCGGCGACCCCGGCGACCGCGACGAGAGCCAGCATCGTGGGCAGGGCCGCCGTCATGCTGAGACGTCGCGCGCCCATCCACGCGGTCTCCGCCGAGCTGGTTCGGAACCGCAACACCGCTACCACGAGCAGCGCAGCTGCGATCCACATCGCCGCGACAGTGACGCGGTGTGCATCGATGCCGAGCGCGCCGATGAAGACGAACACGACTGCGCAGGGTGCGACGGTTTCGGCCCGGCCGTTGGCGCGGAAGGCGAACGTGTCGGCCATCGCCGCGCAGACACCGAGGACGGCTGCGGCAGCGCGTGGCCAGCTGGAATCGCTGGCAACCGGCGCGATCGCGGTGGGGAACTGCATGACCACCTCACGCAGGTCGGCCCGCAGTGCAGCGATGCTGTCCGAGCCGGGCAGCAGCCCGTGCAGCATCGTGTCGCGGTGGTACACCAAGGCCAGCAGTTCCAGCACCGCACCCAACATCAGTGGCAGGGACAGCACGACGTGCACCCGCACCACGCGGAACAACATCGCGGCCAGGTGGGTACCGATGACCACCACCAGCATCGGGCGTAGGTACGACCAATCGGCGAACACGCGGCACAGGCTGACGGCAGTGGCGCTGGTGAGGCCGGCGATGGCCAGCGTCGGGATCACCTGCGGATCCGCCAGGCGGCGCCGTTCGGTGGTGGTGGCGGTCATGTCAACGCCCCTCTGGCACCGAGCACCAGCTGGTTCCACGAGTGATGCAGAGCATCGAGCGAAGTGGCATCGGCGTGGAACCCGCGCCCGGGCAATCCGGGCTCGGTGGCGCTGATCGTGACG
>CAZREK010000273.1:0-3816 GCA_964598965.1 uncultured Bifidobacterium sp.
TTCTTCGGCCACTACTGGCTGCAGGTCGTGCCGCCGCTCGTGATCCTCGCCGGTCCTGCCGTCGCCGGTTGGTCGCCGAGGCGCCGACGGGCGGCCGTCGCAACACTGGCGATCGGTGCCACCCTCGCCGTGGTCGCCCAGGTCAGCCCGTCCACCTTCCACTCTCGCCCCGACGCGGAGCCCCTGGCCCATCGGGTGCAGCAGTGCACCGTGGCATCGGACAGCGTCTTCACGTGGGGTTCTTTCCCGGAACTGCTCGTGGCACTCGACCGTCCTGTCGCCGGCGGCCTCGTCCACAGCGACTTCGTCACTGGGCGTTCAGGGGGCCGCTCTGACTCCTCAGGGGCCGAGACGCCCGGTGCTCGCGAGCAGATGCTGGCCGACCTCCTCGCCGACCCTCCGGCGGTTCTCGTCGACACCAGCGGCGTCGAGTCGCTGGGGTACGAGGCCTTCCCGATGGCCGACCAGGCCGAACTGGCGACGTTCCTCGATCGCGGCGGCTACGTCGCCGACGAGTTCGACGGGTTCCGTCTGTGGTGGGCGCCGGACAGCCCGTGCGCAGGCGAAGCAAGCGACGCCGAGGGCCACTAGCCTGGAGCAGATGGGTACGGTGCTGGAGGACGATCGCGCAGAGGCAGCGCCGCGACATGCAGCGACTCGTCGAGCCGACCAGACACGCCCCAGCCGCCACGGATGGTTGCGCGAGGCAGCGCTGGTGCTGGGCTTCTATTACGTGTACCAAACGGTGCGCAGCCTGGCTGCTCACGGCAACACGAAGACTCGCGCCCACTCGAACGCCAACCTGATCGTGTCGTGGGAGAAGCACCTATGGCTGTACCACGAGCAGTCCATCCAGCAGGCGTTCATCGGTGCCGAATGGTTCATCCGGACGATGAACATCTACTACGGCACGCTGCACTTCGTCATCACCACCGGGCTGTTGGTGTGGCTCTACTTCAAGCGGCACAGCGGCTATCGCGCAATGCGCAACCTGCTCGGCCTCACCACCGCGCTCGCCATCATCGGCTACTGGAGCTTCCCCCTCGCCCCACCGCGGCTCTACCTGGCCTGCGACGGCAACATCCCCGTGCTCGGCCCGGAGGGCTTGGTGAAACCCTCCTGCTTCGTCGACACGCTGGCAAAGGTGGGCGGCCTGTGGAGCTACCAGTCGCCCGTGGCCAAGGCGGTCGCCAATCAGTACGCCGCCATGCCCAGCTTGCACTTCGGCTGGGCCGTCTGGTGCGGCATCGTCTTCTGGCGCTTCGCCGCCCACCGCACCACCCGCACGCTTGCAGTGTTGTATCCGGCTCTCACCTTGTTCGCCATCGTCGTCACCGCCAACCACTGGTTCCTCGACGCAGCCGGCGGGTCGGTGATCATCACCAGCGCGATCCTTATCCTGCGGGCGGTGGCGTCGCGGCGTGAGAAGCCCGCCGCTGTCGAGCCGACCGATGCAGCAGGCTCGTCAGCTCCCGACCTCGAGCCAGCGCCAGCGTCAAGCTGAACGCAACCACCCCGGTGGCGCCACCGAGGGTGAACGCGAGCAGGGCAGGCAGTTCGAACGGGCGCAGGATGATCTCGGTCAACCACATCGCGCCGCTGGCGACGGCACCAGCGATCAGCGCTTCCATCAGCAGCCCTGCGGACCGACTGGCGCTCATCGCTCGAGTCATGCGATGGACGCGGATCGACAGCAACACTGCTGCGACCATCTGTGACGCGCCGTAGCCGATGGCCAACGCGGCCGCCCGCTCGGTGGGGTCCATCACCGCTGCCAGCACAGCCATCACCCCGACACCGATGAGCGCGCTCACCACCATCCGCACGGAGGCGTCACGAACCTCGCCCAGCACGAACATCACGCGCAGCATGACGAAGGCGATGCCGTAACCGATGAGACCCGGGCCGAACGCTGCCAGCGTGTGCGCGATTGGCGCCTGACCCTGGCTGGCCGTCTGGCCGAAGTTGCTGACGAAGCGGGTGAGCGGCCAGGCAAGTGCGATCATGCCGGCAGCGGCGAGCGTCAACAGCGGGACGGCCGCCTTCATCGAGTTGTCGATTGCGCTGCGCACTTCGCGCACATGGCCGGTCTGCCAACCTTCTGCCACTCGCGGCCCGAGCGTGGTTGCCAGGGTGAAGGCGATCAAGGCGTGAGGCAGCACGAAGAAGGCGAACGCGTACATGAACACCGCAACGCCTCCCGGCGCGCCGTTGCCGAGCGCCAGCGCAGCCGTCGTCGGCACCAGCGTGGAGACGATCGACAGCGTCATCCACCCGAAGGACTGGCGCAGGGTGCGCACCGCGGGGTGGTGCGGGTTCCACGACGGCATCCACGAAATTCCAGCTGCGTTCAGCGCCAATGCCGGCACGACGCTGAAGGCCACGACACCCAACGTCGTGCCACCAGCAAGCAGCACAAACTGCCACGTCGAGAGGTGCAGTTGGTTGAACAGGGCGCCATCGTGGGTGGTGCGGAAGGCGATGCACGCGATCACCACGACGACGTTGTTCACCGCAGGAGCCAAGGCCGCAGCGATGTAGCGGCCTTTGGCGTTGAGTGCTGCGCTGGTGACGGTGGCAAAGCCGTAACACATCAACTGCGGCACGAAGGCCAGCACCATCGGCGCCATCAGCTGCACCTTGTCGTGCGCCAGCGCAACGTTGGGCTCGGAGGCGACCATCAACCTGGAGATCACCGGCGCCAGCGCCATACCGACAGCAGTCAACGCCGTCAACCCCAGGATGACCACGCCCGTGGTGGCACGCGTCGCCTCGCTCAGCCCCGCATCGCCTCGTTCGCGCCGCGCCGACACGAAGGCCGGGACCAACACGGCCTGCAGTACCCCGCCGGCGACCAACTCGAACAGCAGGTTGGGCACCATGTTGGCGGTCTGGTACACGTCGGCCAGCACACCGCTGCCCAGCACCGCTGCAGTCGCCACCACTCGCACGAAGCCGGTGATGCGCGAGATCAGCGTGCAGATCGACACCAACATCGCGTCTCGGCCGAGGCCGGCGGATACGGCGACTCTGGGTTGAGTCGGCGCATCGGGTGACACGGTGCTCATGTGCGCGACCGGTTCGGCTTCTCGGCGATGAGGTCGGCCGCGTGGCGGCGCGCTGACTCTGCAGCCTGATCACCGGACAGCATCCGCGCGACCTCTTCGACGCGACCGTCCCCGTCCACCACCGACGCCGTCGCAACGGTGACGTCACCTTCGACTCGCTTGGCCACGACCACGTGCCGGTCCGCGAGCGCCGCCACCTGGGCGAGGTGCGTGACGACCAGCACCTGATGGCGCTCGCCCAACTCGGCCAGCTTGCTGCCAACCGCCACGGCCGCCGCTCCACCGATGCCGGCATCGACCTCGTCGAACACCAGCGTGTCGGGGGCTTCGGTCAGCACCAGCCTGAGCGCGAGCATCGCCCTCGCCAGCTCGCCACCGCTGGCGACCCGGGCCAACGGCAGCAGCGGGCTGCCGGGGTTGGCGGCGAGCAAGAAGGCGACCTCGTCGCCAGGGTCGTCGCCGCCCACGGTGATGTTGACTGCGGCATGTGGCATGGCCAGCGCGCGCAAGTGGTGCTGCACGGCCTCGGCCAGCGCCCCGGCCCCGGCCCGACGGGTGGCAGCGACGACCGCGGCAGCGGACCGTTCCTCCGCTGCGGCAAGCTCGCGTTCGGCCTCCAACTCGGCGACCCGCTGCTCGTAGCCCTCCAGCTCCGCCAGCCGTGCTGCGACCTCGTCGTGGAACGCGATCACATCGGCGAGGCTGTCGCCGTACTCCACGACGGGCACGCCCTGGCGCTGCGCCGCCG
>CAZREK010000274.1:0-3813 GCA_964598965.1 uncultured Bifidobacterium sp.
TGACGTTCACGCCCGTGTCGAACGCCATCAGCTTCATCGGGCCGTGGCCCTGGTCGTGGTACATGCACACGATCGCGTCGAAGCGCCCGCGATGCACGGCTTGGTAGAAGACGGTGTCGGCCGGGTACGGGCCGCTGACCTCCATCCCCTGCGCGCGAGCCGCCTCGATCGCTGGCGTGATGTACTCGATCTCTTCCGTGCCGAACATGCCGTGCTCGCCCGCATGCGGGTTCAGGCCGCACACCGCAATGCGCGGCCCGGGGATGAAACGACGCAACGCCTCGTCGGTGAGCTGGATGACATCGAGCACACGGTCCGTGCGCACACGTGTGATCGCCTCCGCCAGAGAGCAGTGGGTGCTGACATGAGTGACCGCGAGCGGCCCGTTGGTCAGCATCATCGTCACCTTCTCCACGCCGCACAGTTGGGCCACGAACTCGGTGTGCCCGACGAAGTCCGCGTAGGTGAGCTGCGTCGCTTCTTTGTTCACCGGCATGGTGACCAACCCGGACACGATGCCCGCCAGAGCGTCGAGCGTCGCGCGCTCGATGTAAGCGCGAGCTGCCGCGCCCGTCTTCGCATCGATCATCCCCGGCCGATGATCGGCGGCGGCGAGGATGCCGAGGTCGACCATCGGGAAGCGATCCCAGTCGACCTTCAACCCCAGCAGCTTGGCCCCGTGATGCAGGATGGCCGCGTCGCCGTACACGACGACACCTTCGCCGAGGCCACCTTCGCAGAACGTGCGCAGCACGATCTCGGGCCCCACACCGGAGGCATCGCCCATCGTGATCGCCAGAGGTGCAGCCATGTCACTCAGTCTTACCGGGGAACAGACGAGCCAGCGCATCGACTCCGCCGAACCCGCCGGCCTTGGTGATCACCAACGGCCCGCCGCCATCCGCATCGCGACTCCAGGGCATGCCGGGTGCGATCATGCCGCCCACGCGGCGCGGCGCGTCACCCAGCACCGCGGCCGCGGTGTCGCCGCCCGCCAGCACCAGGGTTGCGATGTCGCCCGCGTCGAGACGCGCACGTGCCTGCTTGGCAAGTTCGCGGGCGGGGCCAGGCTCCAGCTCAACGCCGGTCGCCGCGGACTGGACCGCCAACACCTCCACGTGCGGACGGGCCATGCGCAACTGGGCCAGCTGGCGGTGAGCCATCGAGTTCGCGCTGCCGCACACCACCAGCGCAGGTGATTCCACCGCCGGCGCGGCAGGCGCAGCAGGGCGGCCACCGGCACGCGCCCACCACACGGCCGCCAGCGGACCAGCCGGCCCGGCCACGATCAGCTCGTCCTCCGGAAGCTGGGCCACCGCTGCGGCGATCTCCAGCATGGCTTCGGTGTCGGGCACGTCGCACACGGCCACTGCCCGGCCGGTGTCCCACCAGTGCCGCAGGGCCGCCACGTGCGGCACCAGCGCGGCTTCGGGCAGGTGATCCTTCATCGCCCCCACCGGCTCGTCGAACATGCGCACCACGCCGGCAACACACGTGCGCCCCATGTCGGGCCAGCCGGGCAGCACCACCACGCGGCGGCCGGTCTCCAGACGGCGGGCGCGCACCTCGTGCGCCCAGTTGCCGCGCAGGGTTGAGTCGATCTTGTGTCCCATCCAGTCCGTTGCTGGCAATCGACGAGCGACTGCCGCTGCGTCGCCAGGGGGCAACCCGCGAGTGCCCAGGTCGATCACACCCTCACAAGCTCGGTCACCCACCGCCACCACCACGCCGTCGGCGCCGGCCAGCAACCCGGCGACCTCGTAGGCGCCCGTGCGATCGTCGGCGACAACCTGCCAGCTGCTCATCGTGCCATTCTGTCTGGACCGCGACCGCCCGACACGACCACCTCACAGGAGGCATCCATGGACGACCAGCACGCACCGGTCCGCAAGGGCGACGCCGAGTGGCGCCAGATCCTGTCCCCGATCGAGTTCGCCGTCCTCCGCGAAGCCGCCACCGAGCGCCCCTGGACGGGTGCGCTGTTGGAGGAGAAGCGCCAGGGTCAGTACAACTGCCGGGCGTGCGGCAACCTGCTGTTCCGCAGCGGCACCAAGTTCGACTCGGGCTGCGGCTGGCCCAGTTTCTACGAGACGGTGAACCCCGACGCGGTGACGCTGATCGAGGACCGCACGCACGGCATGGTGCGCACCGAGGTGCGCTGCCGCCGCTGCGACTCGCACCTCGGCCACGTGTTCCCCGACGGCTACGGCACCCCCACTGGCGACCGCTACTGCATGAACTCGGTCTCACTCACCTTCGAGGCCGATGGCCCTGCGGACAGCGCGGGCACCTGAGTCCTCAAACACTCGATCGCAACGGGCGTTCCCGAAGTGACGATCTGTCATTCGGTGCAATCGCGCTCGGGCAGACCCGTCAGCGCGCCCACCAGCGTCCGCGCCACCTCCCGGGCCACATCCGCGTTCCCGCCCATCGAATCGACCTCCACGAGTACGGCCCCGCAGTCCGCCAACGTCAGCGCTAGCACAACCGAATCCCTGCATGGCCGCTCGCTTCGATCAACACAGAAGGTCGAGGGGATCAAGTCGGACGCGACGTAGCTGGGATCGGGATACACATCGACGGCTCCGTCGTACTTCGTTACGAGGGCGAACGCGTCCGCGAGAAATGAATCGGTGGCCACGGCCTTCAGTGCGTCCGCTTGTGACGAGAAGAATGAATATCTCAGCCGCAGGCTTCCTGCACGGTCGGTGGAGTAGACGCCAAGCACCGAGAAGCAAGAGGCGCCCTCTGCGCGATGCTCGATCTCAGCCGGAACGGTTTCGCGAAGAGGTCCGACAACGCTCGCCAGTACCTCACGCAGATCGACAGCTGAAGCGTGCTCCTCAAGTCGCTCAACGCTTTGACACGCAACTCGCTTCGAGTCAGCTGTCGACGTACACCCGACGGAGGCTCCGCCTGAGACCAATAGCGCGATCACTGCCCCTACACGAGTAGTTGGTTTCATGGTCAGCCCCCGGCCGAGATTACAGCGACGGCAGCAACCCCCGAGGTGCAATCACCCAGGACAGCGAATCTCGAACACAATCGGAGGAAGTTCAAGGAGGCCCGGATCTTCCTGGGCCGCGGCAATCATCGAGCCGTCGAGCAATGCAGTGACCCGGATCTCCGCTGCAGGCTCCAGACCATCCACTGTCGCAGTGGCCCTCGCAGACGTCGTCGAACTCCCGGAGGCGTGAAAATCCGACACCGCATCGACGGCCCAAGTGAACCCCGCACGACCGTCTGCACAGACTTCGGGTGCGTACTCGAGCGGCGCCTTCCCTTCATCCACGACAAGATCCGCAAAGTACTCGCCCCGCGTTGCCAGCAAGCATGGGACTCGCCGTGCAATCTCACAGGACGTGGGCCTTCCTTCAGACCCGCCTGTTTCGGCGCCACAAGCAGCGATGAGCAGCAGCCCAACGAGAGCCGAGCACCGAAGTCGGTTCAGGCGAGCGAGCATCACTGGTTCACAGACGCAGGACATTCGACACCCACTTGGCCGAGGTTACCCAACAACGTGGTGCCGACATGGGGCGCCACCGAAGCCGCAACCGATCCGGTCATCAAGCACGGGAGGGCCGAGGCCTCAACTCACCGCGCTTCGGCCGTTGGGACGAGCCGATTCCATATCACTCGGCCACAACAATTCGCCAAGGTCGGACAACGCAGCCGAAAGATCAGCGATGACAGCGGCTTGGATCAGGTCGCCCACTTCCAACTTGCTCAACTCTTGGCAGACGTCGACGAGCGCTCCAACGGGTCTGCCGCGACTTTGGTTGACGGTTGTTGTGTCTTGATCATGCTGCCTCG
>CAZREK010000275.1:0-3802 GCA_964598965.1 uncultured Bifidobacterium sp.
AGGTCGACCGGCTCATCAACATGCACCGGGTCCGCGGCCACCTCATCGCCGACCTCGACCCGCTCGCCGCCGAAGAGCCCACCATGCACCCCGAGCTCGACCCGGCCACCTACGGGCTCACCATCTGGGACCTCGACCGCGAGTTCCTGGTCGGTGGTGTCGGCGGCCGCCAGAAGCAGACGCTCGGTGAACTGCTCGACGTGCTGCGCGACGCGTACTGCCGCACCATCGGTGTCGAGTACATGCACATCCAGGCCACCGAGGAGCAGCGCTGGATCCAGGCGAACATCGAGGGCGTGCAGCTCGACCTGTCGAAGGATCGCAAGCGGCGCATTCTCGAGCGGCTCAACGCGGCCGAGGCGTTCGAGAAGTTTCTCGCCACCAAGTACGTGGGTACCAAGCGCTTCGGCCTGGAGGGCGCGGAGAGCGCGATCCCGATCCTCGACCAGATCCTGTCGATGGCCGCCGATGCCGGCCTCGACTCGGCCGTGCTGGGCATGGCGCACCGCGGGCGCCTCAATGTGCTGGCCAACGTGATGGGGAAGAGCTACGACCAGATCTTCAAGGAGTTCGAAGGTCACGTCGACGCCAGCTCGGTGCAGGGCTCGGGTGACGTGAAGTACCACCTCGGCGCGTCGGGCACGTACGAGGGTTCGCACGGCGAGCACATCCGCGTGGAGCTCGCCGCCAACCCCAGCCACCTCGAGACCGTCGACCCGGTGGTGTTGGGAATGGTGCGCGCCATCCAGGACGACCTCGAACCGAAGTACTCCTATGGCTCACTCCCGATCCTGATCCACGGCGACGCCGCGTTCGCCGGCCAGGGTGTCGTCGCCGAGTGCCTGGCGATGAGCGACATCGCCGGTTACCGCGTCGGTGGCACCGTGCACCTGATCATCAACAACCAGATCGGGTTCACCACCAGCCCGCACCACTCGCGCAGCAGCAACTACTGCAGCGATGTCGCCAAGACGGTGCAGGCGCCGATCCTCCACGTCAACGGTGACGACCCCGAGGCCTGCTCGCGTGTCGCGGAGCTGGCCTTCGCCTACCGTCAGCAGTTCCACAAGGACGTCGTCATCGACATGGTGTGCTACCGCCGCCATGGTCACAACGAGGGCGACGACCCCAGCTACACCCAGCCGCTGATGTACCGCGCGATCGCCGAGCGGCGCAGCGTGCGCAAGCTGTACGTGGAGACACTGGTGAAGCGTGGCGAGCTGACGGTCGAGGAAGCCGAGACCGCGCTCGCCGACTTCCAGGCCAAGCTGCAAGCCTCCCTCGACCAGGCCCGCGCCGAGGCCCCGCCAGTGGTGAAGGTGGCCAAGCCGCCCAAGCCGATGGGTGTCCGCCCGCACGTCGAGACTGGCGTTTCCCGCGCAACGCTCGACGCGCTGTTCGACCACTTCACCGCCTACCCCGATGGCTTCACCCCGCACCCCAAGCTGGTCCGCCAGTTCGAGGGTCGCTCGAAGATGTACCACGAGCAGGGCGAGCTGGAGTGGGCCACCGCCGAACTGCTCGCGTACGGCTCGTTGATCGCGGAGGGCACTCCGGTGCGCCTCGCCGGCGAGGACAGTCGTCGTGGCACGTTCAGCCAGCGCCACGCCGCGCTGGTGGACTACGAGAACGAGAACGTGTGGATCCCGCTGAGCACGTTCGCCGGGAAGCAGGCCAACTTCTGGGTGTACGACAGCTTGCTCAGCGAGTACGCCGCGCTGGGGTTCGAGTATGGCTACGCCCACGAGCGCAAGGACGCCCTGGTGCTGTGGGAGGCGCAGTTCGGCGACTTCGTCAACGGCGCGCAGATCATCATCGACCAGTACCTGGTTGCCGCCGAGGACAAGTGGGGCCAGGAGAACGGTCTCGTGCTGCTGCTGCCGCACGGCTTCGAAGGGCAAGGCCCCGAGCACAGCTCGGCCCGTATCGAGCGCTTCCTCACGCTGTGTGCCGAGGACAACATCCAGGTGTGCAACGCCACCACGGCCGCCCAGTGGTTCCACCTGCTCCGCCGACAGGTGCGCCGCGATGTCCGCAAGCCGCTGGTGGTGTTCACCCCCAAGGCCCCGCTGCGCATGAAGGAGAGCCGCTCGCAGGTCGACGACCTCACCCATGGCTCGTTCGAAGAGGTTATCGACGACCCGTTCGTGCAGGATCGCAGCGCGGTGCGCCGCGTGGTGTTCTGCAGCGGCAAGGTGGCCTGGGATGCGTTCGCCGATCGCGACAAGCGCAACGCTCCGGCGGCGATCGTTCGTGTCGAGCAGCTGTACCCGTTCCCGGGTGACCGCATGCGCGAGATCCTCGCGTCGTACCCCAACGCCCGCGAAGTGGTGTGGCTGCAGGAAGAACCGGACAACATGGGCCCGTGGCGCTTCGTCGAGGCCCGCTTCTGGGGTATCAAGGAGCAGGGCTACTCGCTGAAGGTGGCCAGCCGCATCGGTAGTGGCAGCCCTGCCACTGGCAGCAAGGCGATCCACGACCAGGAACTGGTCGACCTGATGGACGACACTTTCGGCGGGCTCTGAGCCGGTTTACAGGCCCAGCACCTCGGTGAGGTCGGCAATGGCCTGCTCCGCGGTCAGCACTTTGATCGTGGTCATCCCCATCGCCGCCGCCGGCTTGAGGTTGATGCCCAGGTCGTCGAGGAACACGCAGTCCGTCGGGTGGACCCCGATGGTCTCACAGGCGATCTCGTAGAAGCGCGGCTCGGGCTTGCGGCAGCCCACCTTGCTGCTCTCCACGACTGCGTCGAAGCGGGCGAGCACCTCTGTGTGCTCCGAGCGAAGCTCCATTGAAGCCGACGAGCTGGGTGTGTTGTTGGTGAGGCAGGCGACCTTGTACCCCGCGGCCTTCACGCGGTCGAGCATCGCAACCATCTCCGGTCGCACCTGTTGCATCAGCATCGCCAGGACGTCGGCGCCCGGCACGCGATGACCCAGCGCGGCCGACTCTTCGGCGAACAGGACGTCGAATTCGGCATGGGAGATCTCGCTGCGCTCGAGCTTGGCCCACGCGTTGTCGTGCGGGTTGCGGGCATTCACCGAGCGGATGAGGTCGGCGGGCAAGCCATGCGCCGCCTCGTACTTGCTGAACTGCTCGAACGGGCTGGAGGAGATGACTCCGCCGTAGTCCCAGAGGACGGCTTTCTTCACCGGGGCATCGTAGGCTGAACGAGCTATGCCACATCATGTCGTCGTCGACGGTTCCAACATCGCGACGGAAGGCCGTACTCAACCGAGCCTGCAGCAACTCAACGACGCGGTGCTGGCGTATCTCGCCGAGCACCCGAAGGCGCTGGTCACCGTCGTGGTCGACGCCACGTTCGGGCACCGCATCGACCCCAAGGAAGTCGCTGAGTTCGACGCGGCAGTGGCCAACAACGAACTGGTGACGCCGCCGGCCGGGGCGATCGGGCGCGGCGACGCGTTCGTGCTCAGCATCGCCAACAAGGCCAAGGCCACCATCCTGTCCAACGACAGTTTCCAGGAGTTCCACGGTCAGTACGGCTGGCTGTTCGAGCCAGGTCGGTTGGTCGGCGGCAAGCCGGTTCCGCATGTCGGCTGGGTGTTCGTCGAGCGGCTGCCGGTGCGCGGCCCCACCAGCCGCAAGGCGGTCAGCGAAGCCAAGCGCAAATCGGAGAAGGCGGCCGTCAAGCCGACGGTCGACAAGCCGAGTCAGAAGGCTCCCACGAAGGCCGCAGCAAAGTCCGCCGCCAAGGCATCGCCTGCTGCGACGCAGCCGTTGCCGGTGCCCAAGGCGCCTCCGCCCGCGGCCATGGCCCCCAGGACCACCAACGAACTGC
>CAZREK010000276.1:0-3801 GCA_964598965.1 uncultured Bifidobacterium sp.
GGCAGGTGCCGCTGCTGGAGTTGACCAACTGCCAGCTGCTGCTCGCGTCGGCGACGCTCGGCGACATGACCGCGATCACCACCGACCTGCAGCAGCGCAGCGGGCGGCAGGTCGCGGCGGTCACGTCCGTCGATCGTCCGACGCCGCTGCACCATCAATGGCGCCTGTGCTCCGTCGCCGACAGCGTGCAGGAGGCTGTCCGCGAAGGCCTCAGCCCCGTGTACGTCGTGCACGCCACGCAGGCCGCAGCGATCGAGCGCGCGCAAGCCTTGGTCAGCTTGAGTGTCACGACGCGCGCGCAACGGGAAGCGATCGCGGAAGCGATGAAGCATCAGCGCATGGGCCGCGGCTTCGGCGACACGCTGGAGCGACTGCTGCGCAACGGCGTCGGCGTGCACCACGCCGGCATGCTCCCCCGCTACCGCCGCCTGGTGGAGCGCCTCGCGGCAGACGGTCTGCTGCCGGTCATCTGCGGTACCGACACGCTCGGAGTCGGCGTCAACATCCCCATCCGCACGGTGCTGATGACGGCGCTCACCAAGTTCGACGGCAACAAGGTTCGTGTCTTCACCGCGCGCGAGTTCCACCAACTCGCCGGTCGCGCCGGCCGGCCCGGCTTCGACCCCGACGGCCACGTGTGGGCTCAGGCGCCGGAACATGTCGTGGAGAACCACAAGGCACTCAGCCGCGCCGGCGACGACCCCAAGGCGCGCAAGAAGGCCACCAAAGCGAAGGCGCCCGAGGGCTTTGTGCACTACGACGAGGCGACGATGCAGCGCTTGATCGCCGCTCGCCCCGAGCCGCTGACCTCGCGTTTCAAAGTCACCCCCGATCTGGTCGCCACCGTGCTCGCGCGCCCCGATGGCCCCACTGCGCTGAAGCACCTGCTGCGCACCAACCACGACAACGACCAGCGCAAGCGCAGCCACAAGAAGCGGGCCATCGCCATCTACCGCAGCCTCGAGGACGCCGGGGTTGCCGAACGGATGCGCAGCGCCGATGGCCGGTGCCTGGGGGTGCGGATCGGTTCGTTGGTGGACGGCACCGACGAGCGACTGATGCTGCGCTTCAGCGCCCCGCTGATGCCGTTCGCGATCGAGTGGCTGCACACTTTCGACCCCGACGACCCGGCCTACGTGTTGGACGTCGTCAGCGTGGTGGAGAGCGTGCTCGACGACCCGCGCCAGGTGCTCTACGCACAGCAGAACGCGGCGAAGGCTGCGCTCGTCGCGCAGATGAAGGCCGAGGGCGTGGAGTACGAGGAACGCATGGCGCGCCTCGAGCACGTCACGTGGCCGCAACCCCTGGGTGAGTTGCTGGCGACGTGCTTCCAGCCGTATCGCAGCCACCACCCGTGGGTCGCCGAGAGTCCATCACCCAAGTCGATCCTGCGCGAGATGCTCGAAGGCGGCGACTCGTTCGCCACCTTCGTCCGCCGCTACCGGCTGGAGCGCAGCGAAGGCCTGGTGTTGCGTTACCTCACGGACGCCTGGCGCACGCTCGACCGGTCGTTGCCCGACGACATCTATACCGAGGGCCTGGAGGACGTCGTCGAGTGGCTCGGCGCGCTCATCCGCGCCACCGACGCCACGCTGCTGGACGAATGGGCTCGCCTGGCAGGCCAGCCGGTGCACGACCACCTGGCACCGGAGGCGCCCGGTGCGGTGCGCGAGTGGCCGCCCGCCGCATGGCGCACGGCCGTCCGCACCGCGGCGTTCGGGTGGGTGGAGCTGCTGGCTCACCGCGCGTACGCGGCGCTCGCCGAGCGGTGCGGGTGGGACGAGGCACACCTGCGCACCGCGATGGAGCCCTACTGGAACGAGTATGGCTCGGTCGGCATCGACGCTGCGGCGCGTGGCCGGCAATGGTTCGCACTGGAGGAGCACCCGGACCGCTGGGTGGTCACCCAGCAACTCGCCGACCCGGAGGGCGACGGCGAGTGGCGCTTCACCGCCGAGGTCGACCTGCAACAGGCCGAGGCCGACGGGGCCCCGACCTTGCGAATGACGTCGCTCGCCCCGCTGTAGCGTTCGGCGCATGACCGACGATGCGGACGACGCGGCCGACACCCCGCTGTTGCAGCGCATCCGCGAATCCGTCATCGGCGACGACCTGGTGCTGGACGGACCGTTCGGTCCGCGGCGCATCACCTACGCCGACTACACCGCGTCCGGGCGGGCGCTGGCGTTCATCGAGGACTTCATCCGCGACGAGGTGCTCCCCCGCTACGCCAACACACACACCGAGTCTTCCGGCACGGGCTTGCAGACGACCCGGCTGCGCGAAGACGCGCGCGGCATCATCCGCCAGGCGGTGCACGGTGACGACGACACCTGTGTCATCTTCTGCGGCTCCGGCGCGACCGGAGCGATCGACAAGCTGATCGGGGTGCTCGGGCTGCGACTTCCTGCCGAGCTCGACGACCGATACCACTTCCGCGACCAGATCCCCGCCGATCAGCGCCCGGTGGTGTTCGTCGGCCCGTACGAGCACCACTCCAACGAGCTGCCGTGGCGCGAGTCGATCGCCGACGTCGTCACCATCCACGAAGACGCCGACGGACACATCGATCAGGTGCAGCTGGCTGCGGAGCTGAAGCGTCACGCGAACCGCCCGCTGAAGATCGGTTCGTTCTCGGCGGCTTCCAACGTCACCGGCATCCTCACGGACACGTGCGGCATCGCCGACCTGCTGCATCGCCACGGGGCCCTCAGCTTCTGGGACTTCGCCGCTGCCGGCCCGTACGTCGACATCGACATGCACCCCACTTGTGATCAGCACCCGCTGTCGCACAAGGACGCGGTCTTCCTCAGCCCGCACAAGTTCGTGGGTGGCCCGGGCACACCGGGCGTGCTCGTCGTCCGCCGCGAGTTGCTGCACAACCGGGTGCCCGACGTCGTCGGCGGCGGCACGGTCGCCTATGTCAATCCCGTCGAGCACGTGTACCTCGACGACCCGGTGCATCGTGAGGAAGGCGGCACCCCCGCGATCGTGGAGTCCATCCGCGCCGGCCTGGTGTTCCAGCTCAAGCAGGCAGTGGGCGTCGACACCATCCGCGCCCGCGAGGAGCACTACTGGCGTCGTGCGGTCGACGTTTGGTCGGCGAACCCGGCGATCCAGGTGCTCGGCAGCACAACCGCTGATCGGTTGTCGATCCTGTCGTTCGTCGTGCGCCGGCCCGAGGGGCGCTACCTGCACCACAACTTCGTCGTCGCGCTGCTGTCCGACCTGTTCGGTATTCAGTCCCGCGGTGGCTGCTCGTGCGCCGGCCCGTACGGGCACCGCTTGCTGGGCATCGATCTGGAGCGCTCGCACGAGTTCGAACACGAGATCACCCGCGGCTGCGAGGGCATCAAGCCCGGCTGGACACGGGTCAGCTTCAACTACTTCATCTCCGAGCCGGTCTTCCAGTACCTCGTCAGCGCCGTCGGTCTGGTGGCGACTCACGGCTGGAAGCTGCTACCGGCGTATCGCTTCGACCCACTGCGCGGCATTTGGCGACACCGCGACGGCGCCGTCGAACCGCCCTTGCGTCTGCATGCGGTGTCGTACGACCCGACCACCGGCGCGATGATCCGACCCGCATTGGATGACCGGCGAGCGCCGGAGACCGCTCTGGCGGAGTATCTCGAAGCGGCCAGGTTGCTGCTGGAATCGACGCCACCGTGGCACGGCACCCAGGGGCACTCGTCGCTGTCAGCGGAATTCGAACACCTCCGTTGGTTCGAGCTGCCGCAGACCTGCGTCAGCTGACGTCGCTCACCCGGTCACCCGGGCCGACGAGCGATCACCTGCACCACG
>CAZREK010000277.1:0-3772 GCA_964598965.1 uncultured Bifidobacterium sp.
TGAAGTTGACGTTGTTGACGCGCTCGAGCGGGATCTCGATGCCGCTCTTGGCGATCACGCCCTGGCGGAAGATCAGTCGCTGCGAAGTGATCACGAAGTTGGTCGTGACCCACTTCAGGTAGCGGCCCAGCAGCCACAGCGCACAGACGACCAGCAGCACCAGCGACACCCAACCCGCCGCCTTGCGGGCATCGCTGCCGCTGTCGGTCTGGGTGATGACGACGATGCCGATCACGATGGCCAGCACCAGCGCGAACGCGGGCTCGGCGAAGTACCACCAGTGCGGGTGCATGTCGAGGGCGATGCTCTCGTTGGTGTTGAGGTTCTTCTTCGGGTACGGCATGCCACGAACTGTAGATCACACCCGCGCTCTATCGTGGCCCCGTGACTGTCACCGCGCGCACCGATGCCCTGCTCCGTGGGCTCGACGCGCAGCAGGTCGAAGCGGTCACCACCACCACGGCCCCGCTGGCGATCATCGCCGGCGCCGGTTCGGGCAAGACGACCGTGCTCACCCGCCGGATCGCCCACCGGGTGGCCAGCGGCACCGCCGACGCCCGCCACGTGCTGGCGCTCACATTCACCCGCGATGCTGCGGGTGAGCTGCGCCGACGCCTACGTCGGCTGGAGATCGACGAACCGATCGAGGCGGGCACGTTCCATGCCGTCGCCCTGCGCCTGTTGTCCGACCGCGCCTTGGCGAACAACACACGTGCCCCGCACGTCGCCAACGATCGCGGCCGCCTGGCCCGGGAGTGCCTCACACAGCTGCGCCTGCCGGTCGAAGCCAGCGGTGCGCTGGCCGATCTCGACTGGGCTCGCGCCCGCCTCGTCGCCCCCGACCGGTTCGAGGCAGCGGTCCGCCAGACCCGCCGTCGTCCCACGTTGCCGCCCGCCCGCTTCGCCGAGTTCGCCGCCGCGTACGAACAGCTGAAGCGCCGTCGCGGGGTGGTCGACTTCGACGATCTGCTGCACGAAGTCGTCACCGCGCTGCGCACCGACAAGGCGTGGGCCGAGGGCATCCGCTGGAGGTACCGCCACTTCTTCGTGGACGAGGCTCAGGACCTCAACCCGCTGCAGCACTCAGTGCTGGAGGCACTGCGTGGAGACCGGTCGGACCTGTGCCTGGTCGGCGATCCACGCCAGGCGATCTACGGCTGGAACGGCGCCGATGCCCACCTGTTGGGCGAGGTCGAACGCACCTACCCCGGTATCACGGTCGTCCGCTTGGGGGCCAACTACCGCTGCACCCCGCAGGTGGTGCGGGTGGGAACCTCCGTGCTCACCACCGCCGGGCAGCACGACGACGCCGTCAGCCAACGCGCCGACGGCCCCGCCGTGGCGGTCCGCAGCTTCGAGGACGAAGCCGCCGAAGCCGCAGCGATCGCCGCCCACGTCCGCGGGCTGGTCGTGCAGCGGCGAGCGCGCGACATCGCGGTGCTGACGCGTACCAACGAGCAACTGTCCGTCATCGACAAAGCGTTGGCGGCGGTCGGGGTTCGCGCGGAACGCAGCACCGGCCGCTCGCCGCTGGAGCGCACGCTCGCCCACGTGCACCGGCTCACACGCGAGCAGTTGGCCCAGTGGGTGGAGACCACGTGGGAGGACGGCGACGACGTCACCCGCCGCGTCGCGGAGGAAGCGGACCGCTACCTGTCCAGCGGCGACGCCGGCGGCTTCCGCGTCTGGGTGGAGCAGCGGTCGCCGTTCGACGACCTCACCGCCGACCCCGACGACGACGCCGTCTCGCTGCTGACCTTCCACGCGGCGAAAGGTCGTGAGTGGTGGGGGGTGGTTGTCGCCGGAGCGGAGGAAGGGCTCACCCCGCACAGCTCCGCCTCGTCGGCCGCGCAACTGGCGGAGGAGGCACGCCTCCTGCACGTCGCGGTCACCCGCGCGGCCGAACACCTCGTCATCACTCATGCCCAGGTACGCAACGGCAAGGGCACTGCCCCTTCACGCTGGCTGGAGGCGGTCGAGCAAGCGGGCGCCGCCGAGCCGCTCGCGCCTCCGCCGGTGCGGACCTCCCGCCCGGCCGACCCGCTGCTTCCATTCCGCGCGTGGCGCGCGGCTGTCGCTCGCGCCTCGGGTCAGCCGGAGGCGTCCGTGTGCTCGGACCGAGTGCTGCGCTCGTTGGCCGACGACCCACCGACCGACATCACCGACCTGGCCGATCGGTTGGGCATCACGCCATCGGCAGCAGCTCGCCTGCGGCCGCTGCCGCACAGCGCCTGACGCGCCTCAGTCGAGGTCGACGATCACCGGCGCGTGGTCGGACGGCGACTGCCCCTTGCGCGCGTTGCGATCGATGATGCTGAACCGGCAGCGCTCGGCCACCGGGCGCGTGCCCAGCACGAGATCGATACGCAAGCCACGCCCCATGTGGAAGTCACCGGCGCGGTAGTCCCACCAGCTGTACAGCTTGCCGTCGCTGTGGTGCTGGCGGAACAGGTCGGTGAACCCCCAGTCGCACAACGCCGCCAGCTCGGCGCGTTCGGCCGGGCTGACGTGCGTCGCGTCGACGAACTTGCGCGGGTCGTACACGTCGAGATCCGTCGGGGCGATGTTGAAGTCGCCCGTCACCACCATCGGGTCGGTCGGGCTTCCCTGCGAGGCCACGTGAGCGCGCAGGCGGGCAAGCCAGCGCAGCTTGTACTGGTAGTGGTCGTGGTCCAGCGAGCGCCCGTTGGGCACGTACACGCTGGTGATGCGCACACCGCCACACGTGGCGGTGATCAGCCGCGCCTCGGCGTCGGCCGGCTCGCCGTCGGCGAAGTTGGCCACCACGTCGGTGAGGCCCACGCGCGACAGGATGGCAACCCCGTTCCACTGGCCCTGGCCGTGGTGGGCGGTCTCGTACCCGAGCGACGCGAAGGTGAGAGCCGGAAACGCATCGTCGGCCAGCTTGGTCTCTTGCATGCACAGCACGTCGGGCTGCACATCGGCCAGCCATTCCTCCACTCGCGGCAGGCGCGCCTTCAACGAGTTGACATTCCAGGTGACGATGCGCATCAGCCGGCCGCCTTCTTCGCCGCCTTCTTGGCAGTCGCGGCCGTCTTCTTCGCGGGGGCCTTCTTCACCGCAGGCGGGGCCTTCTTCACCGGCGCAGCCGCCTTCTTCACCGGGGCCACTTTCTTCACCGGCGCGGCAGCTTTCTTGGCAGGCGCGGCCGCCTTCTTGGCGGGCGCCGCCTTCTTCGCTGCCTTCTTCGCCGGCGGCGCC
Source organism: uncultured Bifidobacterium sp. (assembly GCA_964598965.1). Classification (GTDB taxonomy): domain Bacteria; phylum Actinomycetota; class Acidimicrobiia; order Acidimicrobiales; family Ilumatobacteraceae; genus UBA668. Next base: position 3,223 of record CAZREK010000277.1, read on the forward strand.
GCCGGAAGCACCGGCGTGTTCCCCACACCCGGCACGGCGAGGTCGACGCTGCGCTTGGACGGGTGATAACTGTCGACCACGAGCGTGACCGACTCGCCCACCTTCAAGTGCTCGCGTGCGCTACGGGGCGCGGGGTCGGCCATCAATCGCAGCGGCACATAGCCGATGACGTCGCCGAGCCGGACGTAGGCACCGTGTGACGAGTAGTGGTCGACGATGGCGTTGACACTGGTGCCCGCAGGGTGACGTTCCACGAACGTGAGGAACGGCAGCAGTTCGTTGGTGGTCCTGGGGGCCATTGCCGCGGGCGGAGGCGCCTTGGGGACCGGCAACGGCTGCGTCGCTGCCGGCGATGCCTTGGCGGCCGCCCTCGCCGCGGCCTTCGTGGGAGCCTTCTGACTCGGCTTGTCCACCGTCGGCTTGTCGGCCGCCTTCTCCGACTTGCGCTTGGCCTCGCTGACCGCCTTACGGCTGGTGGGGCCACGCACCGGCAGTCGCTCGACGAACACCCAGCCGACATGCGGAACCGGCTTGCCGCCGACCAACCGAC
>CAZREK010000278.1:0-3769 GCA_964598965.1 uncultured Bifidobacterium sp.
CACCACCATGCCGCCGTTGGTGCGCCCGAGCAGCCCGCGGTACCCCTGGCGGCGAGTGGCCAGCACCAGCTGGCGCATGGAGGCCCCACCGGCGAAACCGGCGAACGTGAAGGCCAGCAGCGGTGCCCAGTCCGTGGCACCCAGGAAGACCGAGAGCGCCAGCGTGCCCGCACCGCACCACGCGGGCCAGAACAGACGGTCGCGCAGCAGCTCGGCCGATGCCTTGCGCCACGGCAACACCGGGGCGATGGCCATCAGGAACAGCAGCACCAACCCGATGGGGCGGCTCATCGAGTCAAAGAACGGCGAGCCGACGGCGATCTTGCGGTCGTCCTTGGCTTCCACGATCAGCGGGAAGACGGTGCCCAGCAAGATCACGAACGCGAACAACGACAGCAGCACGTTGTTGGCCAGGAACGCGCCTTCGCGCGAAGCAGGCGAATCGATCGCACCCGGCGAACGCAACTTGTCGCCACGCCACCCGATCAGGCCGAGCGACACCAGCACCACGACACCGAACGCACCGAGCAGGAACGGCCCGATGGTGCCGTCGCTGAACGCGTGCACACTGTTCACGACTCCGGAACGTGTGAGGAAGGTACCCAGGATGGTGAGCGAGAACGTCGCCACCAGCAACGTGAGGTTCCAGACGCGCAGCATGCCGCGCCGCTCCTGCACCATCACCGAGTGGATGTAGGCGGTGCCGGTCAGCCACGGCAGGAAGCTGGCGTTCTCCACGGGGTCCCAACCCCATACGCCACCCCAACCGAGCACTTCGTAGCTCCACCAGCTGCCGAGCACGATGCCGATGGTGAGGAACCCCCATGCGAACAGCGCCCAGCGGCGAGTCTCCACCAGCCAGCCCTCACCCACGCGCCCGGTGACCAGCGCCGCGATGGCGAACGCGAACGGCACCGTGAACCCGACGTACCCGAGGTACAGGATCGGCGGGTGGAACATCACCAGGATGTGGTTCTGCAACAGCGGGTTGGGGCCCTTGCAGCACATGTCGAAGTTCGGCGCGGCCGCCTCGCGGAACGCGTCGGTGGGGCCGAGCGCGAGGAAGAAGAAGAACGCTGTCACCAGCAGCATGACCGCCAGCGCCCACCCGATCAGCGGGTCGGTGAGCCGGTCGCGGTAGCGGCGCATGACGACGGTGGAGTAGATCGCCAGCAACAGCAGCCACAGCAGGATGCTGCCTTCGAGCGCGCTCCAGAGGGCAGTGAAGTTGAACAGTGCGGGCGTGTTGTTCGAGCCCACCTTCTGCACGTAGTAGAGCGACCAGTCGCGGGTGATGAGGCCGCGCTCCATCACCACCACCGACAACACTGCGGTCACCAGCACCAGCCAGCCGTACGGCTGCACCAAGCGAACCAACCGCGGGTTGTGGGTGCGGATGGCCACCACCATGCCGACGCCGCCGAACACCGCCGAGGCCATGCCGACGATCAACGCCGAATGGCCGATCAGCCCGTTCAGTCCTTCTGCGAGCACGCCGCTGCCTCTCCGTTGGCGGTGGCGACGCGGTCCTTGTTCTCCGCGTCGTAGTTCTCGTCGTGCTTCACCAGCACTTCGTCGCCTTCGAAGAAGCGCACACCGTCGTCACCGTCGATCACCTTGCCGGTGACCACGACCGGGATGCATTCCTGGAAAAGGCCTGTCGGCTTGCTGCCCAGCACCACCGGCATCGACGCACCGTTGAACGTGATCACGAAGTTGGTGGCAGCACCGTCCTCGCTGACCGAGCCCTTGTCGACGACACCCTGGATACGAATGCTCTTGCCGACGTCGCAGCCGTCCTTGACACCGATCTCGTCGACGTTGCAGTAGTAGTCGACCGCAGAGGTGAGGAACTTGGCCACCACGATGCCACCCACCACCAGCACCAGCACCAGCACCGCGTAGGCGAACCAGGGCTTGCGCTTGCCACGCGCCGCGGTGGGCACCACTTGGCGCGGGCTGAGGTCGAGGCCGTCGTCGCTCATCGCCACGGCAGGTCGTCCTCCGCCACCTGACGGGCCGCCTTGCGCGCCCGCGTGAACAGGCTGAGCGCGTACAGGCCGATGCCGCCGAAGGTGACGATGTAGCTGCCGATCACGTACGGAGCGTTGAGCATGGCGATCATCAGGATTCCTCCCGGCGGGCGGCGAGTGCCAGGTCGAGGCCGCGATCGTCCACCTGGTCGTCGAGAGCGATCACTCGCTGGCGATGGATCACCAGCCACACATAGAGGAGGGTGAACGCGATCAGACCGACGAACAGGGTGAACAACATCAGCCCGCTGAGCTTGCCGCCCTCCACCGTTTCGTTCTGGTGCAGCGGACGCCACCACTTCACGCTGTAGTGCACCAGCGGCACCTCCAGCACGGCCAGCAGCGCCATCACGGCGCTGCGACGGGCGCGCTGCTGGTGAGTGCCACCGAGGTCGCGTACCGCCAGATAGCCGATGTAGGTGACGAACAGGAACGCCGTGGTGGTGAGGCGTGCGTCCCATTCCCAGTAGGTACCCCACGAGATGCGACCCCACAGGCTGCCGCTGACGAGCGTGATGCCCATGAACAGCACCCCGACCTCGGCACTGGCGCCGGCGATGCGGTCCCACTGCAGGTTGCGCGTGCGCTTCCACAGGTACGCCGCGCTGGACAGGCCGGTGACCCCGAAGGCCAGGTACGCCAACCAGGCCGACGGCACATGGATGTACAGGATGCGCACACCCGTCTTCTGCACGCGGTCGTTGGGCGAGAGGAACAGGCCGAACACCACCAGCCAACCGATCCCGAGCAGCGAGGCGATCCCCAGCGCGCGGGTGAAACGAGTGGAGGTGGGGTGCTTGAGGGTGGGCGATTCAGCAGTTGTCATGTGTGTCATTCATCGATCAGCGATCCGAAGGCCAACGTTCCACCGGCACCGAAGACCACGGCGAACAGCGTCAGCAGGCCGATCCATGGCCAACCGTCACTGGGCGTCGCCCCTTCCGTGCCGAGCGCTGCTTCGGTCGCCCGGGTTGCACCGATCAGAACGGGTGCCACCACCGGGAGCATCAGGAGCGGAAGCAGCGTTTCGCGCCCTTTGGCCCCAGCGGCGAGACCGCCGTAGAGCGTACCGACGAATGCCAGCGCGGTGGTCGCGACGACATGGGTGACCACCAGCAGCAGCACCCCGTCGGAGTGCACCTCCGCTCTGTACAGCACGACCGCGGTGCCCAGGAGCATCAGCTCCAGCACCGCCAACTGAGCCAGCAGTGCCAGCGACTTGCCGAGGAAGATGCCACTCGGCCGAACGCCCGCCACCTGCAGCGCATCCAGCGCCCCGTCGGCGGTCTCCACAGCGAATAAGCGCTGCACCACCACCAGCAGGCTGAAGGTGGTGGCCAACCACACCAGGCCGGGAGCCACGCGGGTGAGGACGGCATCGTCGTCCTTGGCCAGTGCGAACGCGAACATCACCATCACCAGGCCCGCGAACGGCAGCACCTGGTTGAGCAGCACTCGGCTGCGCCACTCGATGCGCAGGTCCTTCGCCGCGACGAGCCTGGCGATGCGCCAAGTACTCACGTCGCCACCTCGCGCACCTGACCGCCGACGACTTCCACCACGCGGGTGGCCAGTGCGCCGGCGCGTTCCAGTTCGTGGCTGGCGACCATCACCGTCGCACCCGCGGCGGCTGCGGCGCGCAAGGTGTGATCCAGTTCGTCGCGACCAGCAGCGTCCAGCCCCGCGTGGGGCTCGTCCAGCAGCCACAGCTCTGCCCGGCGGGCCACCAGGCAGGC
>CAZREK010000279.1:0-3723 GCA_964598965.1 uncultured Bifidobacterium sp.
AGAGCAGCGGTGCGCCCGGGCTGATCACGCAGTGGACCACGGCCAGCATCGTCAACGCCGGCGACGGCTGGCACCAGCACCCCACCCAGGCGCTGCTGGACTGCTACACCATCCGCACCGGCCTGAACCGCAACGACAGTTTCGAGGGTCTGCACATCGCGATCGTCGGCGACATCAAGCACAGCCGCGTCGCCCGCAGCGACGTGCAGGCGTTCAGCAAGCTGGGCGCCCGGGTCACCCTTGTGGCGCCACCCACGTTGCTGCCGCCGTCGCTGGACGGCTGGCCGGTGGAGGTGTCGCACGACCTCGACGCCGTGCTGCCCGACCTCGATGTGCTGTACCTGTTGCGCGTGCAGCGCTAGCGCATGGACGACGCCTTGCTGCCGTCGCTGCACGAGTACTCCGCGCTCTACGGTCTCACCCCCGAGCGCGCGGCCCGGTTGGCGCCCCATGCGCTGGTGATGCACCCGGGCCCGATGAACCGCGGGGTCGAGATCGTGGTCGACCCCAGCGAGCTGCCCGGCTCGCGCATTCTGCACCAGGTCGCGAACGGTGTCGCCGTGCGCATGGCCGTCCTCTTCACCCTGCTCGGTTCGGGCAGCGACCTGCGATCGGAGAACTCCTGATGTCTCGCGTTCTGATCAGTGGCGGCACCCTGCTGGACCAGCAGGGCGAGCGAGCCAGCGACGTGGTCGTCGAGAATGGCCGCATCGTCGCGGTCGGCCAGGGTCTGAAGGGCCAGGCGGGCGACACCGTGCTGGATGCCACCGGTTGTGTGGTCTCCCCCGGCTTCGTGGACCTGCACGTGCACCTGCGCGAGCCCGGCAAGGAGGAAGCCGAGACCATCGAGACCGGTTCGCGCGGCGCCGCTCTCGGCGGGTTCACCGCCGTGGTCGCCATGCCGAACACCGACCCCGCGCAGGACAGCGTGGCAGTGGTCGAGTTCGTGCGCGCGCAGGGCCAGCGTGCGGGCCTGTGCGAAGTCCTGCCGTCCGGCTGCATCACCGTCGGCCGCGCCGGCGAGCGGCTGGCGCCGTTCGGCGAGCTGGCTGCGGCCGGGGTGCGCATCTTCACCGACGACGGCAACGGTGTGCAGGACGCCCTGCTGATGCGCCGCGCGCTGGAGTATGCGGGCCCGCTGGGCATCACCCTGGCCCAACACTGCGAGACCTCCTCGCTGACCAAGGGCGCGGTCATGCACGAGGGTTCGTGCTGCAGCCGCCTGGGCCTGCCTGGCTGGCCGGCGCTGGCGGAGGAGCTGATGGTGTTCCGCGACATCGAGCTGGTGCGCATCACCGGTGTGCCGATGCACTTCCTGCACCTCAGCACCGCCCGCAGTGTCGCGCTGGTGCGGGCGGCGAAGGCGGAGGGCCTGCCGATCACCGCCGAGGCAGCGCCGCACCACTTCTCGCTCACGGATGAGTGCCTGGCTGACTACGACGCCAACTTCAAGGTCAACCCGCCGCTGCGCACGCCAGCGGACATCGAGGCCATCAAGGCCGGGTTGGCCGACGGCACGATCGACGCGATCGCCACCGACCACGCCCCGCACGCGCCGCACACCAAGGAGGCCCCGCTGGACCAGGCGCCCCCCGGCATGCTGGGCCTGGAGACCGCGCTGGGGGTCAGCATCGCCGAGCTGGACATGCCACTGGTCGACATCGTCGCCGCGCTGTCGTGGAAGCCGGCCGCCATCGCCGGTGTCGCCGACCGCCACGGCCGCCCGATCGCCGTCGGCGAGCCGGCCAACCTGGCCGTCTTCGACCGCAACGTCGAGTGGGCCGTGGTGCCCGCCAAGCTGGCCAGCAAGAGCCGCAACACGCCCTACATCGGCCGCCGGTTGCGCGGCCGTGTGCGCCACACGGTGTTCAACGGCGCCGCGGTGGTCATCGACGGCGTCGCCCAACGCTGACGGCGGGGCGCACGATGCACAGTCGGACGGGGCACACCTGGCTGATCCTGGTGCTCGCGGCGTCTGCCACCGTGATGATCCTCGATCCCGCTGCCAGCGCGCTGGGGGCCTCCAGCGCTGCGTTCGCCGTGATCGTGGTGTGGCTGCCGATGGTGGTGCTCGGTACGGCGAGCCACTGGATCACCATTCGCCTGCCGCGCCGTTGGCACGCGCTCCGCCAGTGGGAGGCCGACGGACGCATCTACGAACGCCTCGGCGTGCGTGTGGCCAAGACGCTGCTGCGCCGCGGCCCGTTCGCAGCGTTCAACCCGCGGCTGCACCTGCCCGAGCAACGCTCGGCCGCGGAAGTCGCTGCGCTGGACAGTCGCATGTGCGAAGCCGAGGCCACGCACACCATCCTCTTCATCCTCACCAGCGGTGTGGTCGTGCATGCGATCGCTCGTGGGTGGCTGGTCGCGGCGGCCGTCAGCGCGATCTGCAACGTGGTGATGAACGGCTACCCGGCCATGTTGCAGCGCTACAACCGCGTGCTGTTGCGGAGGCGGTTCGGGCCGATGGCGGACAGGTGACGATCGCGACGGATTGCGTCGCCGCGCCGACCGAAGCCCTGCGACTCCAGTCACCTCGTTCCGATTTCGAATTGGCATCGCGTGTGATCGTGGGCCAACACCTGCCATCGCCAGAGCTAATCACGGCGTATTGCTCCGCCGACTTGTCTCGGAGGTTCCAAGATCCACTGGTCGTAGCGCCGGCCATCGGCATCAGGTAGCCGGCTTCACTGCCGCTCCTCCCAGGGCTTCGGCCCACGCCGCACCGCTTCTGTGGCAACACTTCGCGCGAGAGGGGTCGTAGATCCCGCTGACCCTTGACCGAGCGTAGGGCCGAAACCTCATCGGCGTGGATGCGGGGCGCTGGACCGGCGTCGTTAGGTCCTCGTGCCGCACCGTCAATGCGCGCGGTTGTCGGAAGGTCATAGGTGAAAACCGCAGCACCGGATGTCGTCGTAGCGGTAACCCTGCTCAGACGCACAGACCATGTCGGACTCAGAGCAACGGCAAGGAGTCGCCCATAATGACAGCGATCTGGCCCGCAGCGCGCTCAGAGCCTGAACGTTACGCATGCACCTGACTCCGCCGACTCGACAAGCAGGTCAACGACAGCCGCCACGTGCACCTCGATCTCGTGACCTCGGAAGGACTCTTCAAGCGCGCCGGCAAGAAACAGGAGAACAGCCCTGGACCGGATGTCCTCCTCTTCGTAGAAGTCGAGCAGCGTGCCAAAACGGGTGTTCACCCGATCCAGCAAACCCACAGCCTGGAGCCGCCGGGCGAAGCTCGGAGGCAGCACGATCGAGCCGTCCGCATGTGCGCCGGGCTGCTTCGATGCGAGGTCTGGCTCGATGTCACAAGGGTGTACCCATGTCCACTGTCCGTATGGCTCGGTCATCTCGCTCATCCGATCCAGAAGTGGGTGAGGCCTTGGCGAATGTCTTTCGGTACGCCGGACATCGACGAGCCGCCACCAGGATTGAGCATCGGAACATTGTCAGGCACTGCCGACCCGTCAAGCATTCGGTACGAACCGTCGGCTCCGCGAATGCGGTAATAGCCACCCGCGTTGTCCATGATCACCTCGGTTCCAGTCGAGCTCTTCGTCAGGATCGTCTTCTGCCCGCTGTACGCGAGCTCGGGATTGACGCCGCTGTGTCGTGACACGGCGGCAAGATCACCCGACGACCAATTCCCGCCGTACTGCGCCGCACGGTTGACTCGGCCAGCCGTGTAGGCGTCGGCATCGAAGAGGGCTGAGCT
>CAZREK010000280.1:0-3721 GCA_964598965.1 uncultured Bifidobacterium sp.
CAGCTGTTGGCCCTCATCACCCAGAACGTGGACGGGTTGCACCAGAAGGCGGGGCATGACCCCGAGCGCGTCATCGAGGTGCACGGGACGGTGTACTACAGCCGCTGCTGGGACTGCGGCGATCGCCGGCCGATGGCCGACACGTTGGACCGCGTGCGCGCCGGCGAGCCCGACCCGCCGTGCCTGGTGTGCGGCGGCATCCTGAAAAGCGACGCGATCCTGTTCGGCCAGAACCTGGTGCCCGAGGTCATCGACGCCGCCATGGAGGCTGCACGGCGCTGCGACCTGATCATCGCCGCGGGCACCTCGCTGTCGGTGTACCCGGCCGCCAACGCGGTACCGCTGGCCAAGCGCCATGGCGCCCGAGTGGTCATCGTCAACGGCGAGCCGACGGGCATGGACGGTCTCGCCGACGCGGTGCTGCGCGGCAGACTGGGCGAGTTGTTGCCGGCACTGTGCGGCCTGACGACGGAAGGGTGACCTCTGTGGGAACGACGACGCGATGGCCGGTGTGCTTCATCACCGGTGGCGGCAGCGGCATCGGGCGGCAACTGGCGATGATGCTCGCGGCCGAAGGTGCAGATGTCGCGCTGTTCGACCTGACGGTGCCCGACACCGTTCGCGACGAGATCGCGGCCGCCGGTACCGGTCGGGTGGTGGTGTTCGAGACCGACGTGTGCGACGAGGCAGCGTTGGCGAGCGCGGTGGCCGCCGCGGTCGGCGAACTCGGCCCGCCGTCGCTGGCGATCAACAGCGCCGGGCTCAGTCGTAACGAGCGCTTCGAGACCAGCACGCTCGCCGACTTCGAGCTGACCCTGCGCGTCAACCTGATCGGGTCGCGCAACTTCGCCGCAGCCGTACTGCAGCACATGAAGGCCGGCTCGCGCCTGGCCCTCATCGCCTCGCTCGCGGGCATCACCGGGGGCTACACCTACGCCGCCTATGCCGCGTCGAAGGCCGGTGTCATCGGTCTGGCCAAGGTGCTGCGCGTGGAGTATGCGCCGCGCGACATCGCCGTGTCGGTGATCTGCCCGCCCGAGATCCTCACGCCGATGGTGGAGAAGTCGTCCATCGGCATCCATCCCGCGACGCGAGCGTTGAAGAACGTCGGCGGCACGCTGGAAGTCGGCCCGGCGTGTGCAGAGATGCTCGCCGGTCTGGCGAAGGGTCGCTTCACCGTCATCCCCGGCAAGAAGGGCCGCCGCGCGGCGCGCCTCACCCGCCTGCTGCCCGAGCGCGTCACCCAACGGGCAGCCGACCGGATCGTCGCCTCGGCGCTGCGCGAGCACCCCGAGGCGCCGCGCTGACCTCGCACCGGCAAGACTCGCGGCCATGACTGGGACCACATCCAACGCGGCGGGCACCATCACGGTGGGGGAACTGCTGGTGCGCTGCCTGCAGCTCGAAGGCATCGACTTCATGTGCGGCATCGTCGACGGCGCGCACATTCCCTTCGTCGTGCACGCACCCGACCACGGAATCCGCTACGTCAACACTCACCACGAGGAAGCTGCGGCGCACATCGCCGAGGCGTACTCGCGCCTCACGCACAAGCCGTCCGTCGTGATCGGCAACCCCGGCCCCGGCGGCGCCAACCTGTTGGCGGGCCTCACCAGTGCCCACGCGGAGGGCCACCCGGTGGTGGCGATCACGTGCACTCGCCGGGCGGCCACCACCCAGCCGGATCGCGGTGGCGCATGGCAGGCAACCGACCTGGTGGAGATGGCTCGCCCGATCACCAAGTATTCGACGCTGATCAGCCGCCCCGACCGTGTTCCGGAGATGGTGCGCGCCGCGGTGCGCGCGGCGATGACCGGCCGCCCGGGCCCGGTGCATCTGGCGATCCCCGACGAGATGCTGGGTCAGCCGGTCGACATCTCCGGTTTGCGGCTGACGCCCGCCGCGCACAACCGCGTGGTGCACCTCGGTGCCGGCGATGCGGCCTCCATCGCAGCTGCGGCCGACCTGCTGGCGAAGTCCCAGCGCCCGTTCCTGTTCGCCGGCAAGGGTGTGCTGTGGGCCGAGGCCTCGGCCGAGTTCGTCGCTCTCGGCGACCACCTCGCGGCTGGCATGAGCACCAGCCTGGGTGCGCGAGGTGTGGTGCCCGAGGACCACCCCCACTACTTCCACCTGTTCGACATGCAGACCACCCAAGCCGTGCGCAACGACGCGGACGTGGTGGTGGTCGTCGGCGCTCGCCTGGGCGAGTACGACGGCTGGGGCATGCCACCCGCGTGGGGCAACCCGGCCGCGCAGCAAACGATCCAGATCGACGCCGACCCAATGTCGATCGGGCTCAACCGGCCGATCGACCTGCCGATCGTGGCTGACGCGAAGGCCGCCCTCACGGCGCTGCTGGCCGCGGTGCGCGAGCGGTGCACGGCCCGCACCGAGCTGCCGGGTGCGGAGCGCTACGCCGAGCTGCACGCGGGCGCGGTTGCCAACGGCGCGGGTTATGTGCTGGCCGAGACCAAGCACGGCGTGAACCCGGGGCAGATGGTGATGGCCGTGCGCGAAGTGTTCCCACGCGAGTCGGTCACCGTGGTGGACGGCGGCAACACCACGCTGTGGTCGGTGGCGCTGAACCCGATCTTCGGCCCCGACTCGTTCCTCTACTCGGTGAAGATGGGTTACCTGGGCACCGGCTTGCCATTCGCCATCGGCGCCAAGCTGGCTGCGCCGCAGCGGTCGGTGTACTTGCTCAGCGGCGACGGTGCGTTCGGCTTCAACGTGATGGAGCTGGAGACGGCAGTGCGCGCCAACGCGCCCGTCGTCTGCATCGTCGCGGTCGACAACGGCTGGGGCATGGAGCGCAGCGCGCACAACATGAAGGGCGTGTCGCCCGACCGCCGCCAGGGCACGGACATCCTGCCCATCGTGCGCTACGACCAGATCGCCGCGGCGATGGGCTGCCACGGCGAGTACGTGGATTCGATGGATGCGCTGCGGCCCGCGCTGCAGCGGGCGATCGAGTCGGGCAAACCCGCGGTGGTGCATGTGGAGGTGGACCCCGAGGTGAACGCGAACGCGATCGGGTACGAGCAGTTCCAGTACAGCCGCACGCTATGAACGCCCGCCTCGCCCCTGACCTCACCGGCCGGTGCGTGTTCGTCACCGGCGCCAACGGCTTCCTCGGCCGCGCGGTCATGACCCGTTGCGCAGCACTCGGCGCGCAGGTGCGCGGCCTGGACATGCAGGCCGACGCGGATCGTGGTGTCGTCGCCGGTGACATCACCGACCCAGCTAGCTGGGCCGATCACCTCGCGGGCTGCGACATCGTGGTGCACACCGCGGCGGTGGTCACCAACAACGTCGACCCGGCGTTGGCCTGGAGCGTCAACGTCATCGGTACCCGCCGCGTCGTGGATGCTGCAGCCGCCGCTGGGGTGTCGCGGGTGATGTACATCTCCACGATGGGGGCGGCTCGGTTCGCGCAGATCGAGACGGAGGCAGTCGAGCGCTACTTCCCCGGTGAACCGTTCGACGAGCAGTGGCCGCTGATGCCGGTGGGCAACCCGTACACCGACACCAAGATCGCGGCCGAGCACTACGTGCTCGCTGCGCACGCGGCTGGGCGCGTGGGTTGCACGGTCATCCGGCCTGCCGACATCTACGGCCCCGGCTGCCGTCCGTGGGTGCTGGAACCGTTGAACGCGATCCGCAACGGCAAGTTCCTGCTGCCCAACCACGGCAAGGGTCTGTTCACCGCCATCTACGTGGA
>CAZREK010000281.1:0-3712 GCA_964598965.1 uncultured Bifidobacterium sp.
CTCATCACCGCCGGCGGAGATGGCTCGTTGACGATCGGCCACCGCCTGCAGCAGGCCGGGTTGCGGGTCATCGGTGTGCCCAAGACGATCGACAACGACCTCGAGCGCACGGAAGCCACCTTCGGCTTCGACACTGCCGTGCAGTTCGCCACCGAGTGCATCGACCGCCTGTTCTCGACGGCCACGTCGCACGGCCGCGTCTTCGTGGTCGAGGTGATGGGCCGCTACGCCGGCTGGATCGCCTTGCACGCCGGCATGGCGTGCGGCGCTCACGCGATTCTCATCCCCGAGGTGCCGTACTCGCTGGAGAAGGTGGCCGACACCATCTGCGAACGCGAGGCGCGTGGCGCGAAGTTCTCCATCGTGGTGGTGGCCGAAGGTGCCGCGCCGGTGGGCGGGCACGTGTCCACCATCGCCGCCGAGGTCGGCCACGCCGAGCGCCTCGGTGGCATCGGCGACAAGGTGGCCCACGAGCTGTCTGCTCTGACCGGCAAGGAGGCGCGCACGGTGGTGCTGGGCCACCTGCTGCGCGGTGGCACGCCCACCTCGTTCGACCGGCTGCTGGGCCTGCGCTTCGGGGCGGCCGCGGTGCGGGCGTTGGAGGAAGGGCACGATGGCGTGATGGTGGCACTGCACGAGAGCGGTATGCAGTTGGTGCCGCTGGAGGAGGTGTCGTCGCGTCAACGCACCGTGCCGCTGGACTGCGACACGATGCTGACGGCGCGCGACATGCAGATCAGCTTCGGCGACTGACCGGGTGACTGTGCCGGCTCAGACGAGCGCGGGTTCGCCGACCGTGCGCTGCCACCAGTCGTGGAAGTGCGAGACGCCGGCTTCCAACGCGGTGCCACCGAGGTTGGGCACGTAGTTGTCGAGCGTGAGGCCCAACGAGCGGGCAGCGACCATGCCGTCGTGGCGCCGCTCGACGAGGTCGTGATCCTCGACCACGGTCTCTTCGAACGCATCGACGATGGCCTGTGCGAGACCGGGGACCAGCGTCTCCATGTCGGCCGGCACGCAGTAGTGCACTCGGTTGACGTACTCGCCGAAACCCAGGGGCACGATCACCGACAGCACGCGCAAGCCGTTGTAGACCTCGAACATCAGGTTCGGGTAGATGCCCACCCAGCCGACACCCATGCGCGGTGTCGTCTCGCCACGCTTGGCGTAGTACTCGTCGAGGCCGTCGGCCCACTGGGTGTACTTCGTCGACTTGCGACCGCGCTCGTCGGAGAGCGTGAGGAACTGGGCGTGGAAGCTCTCGCCGAACGTCCACTCGATGGAGCCACAGTCCACGAACGAGGCCAACCCCGGGTGGTACGGCGGCACGTGGTAGCAGTCACCGAAGACCTCGAGGAACGCTTTCCAGTCGCCGTAGTACGGGTCGTCGTGGCTGGAGAACACGACGCAGTCGTCGAGGTCGAGCCAGTTGGCGACACCGCGCTCACCGAAATCTGCCTCGATGCGCGCCAGGTCGGCGGCGAACACGTCGCGGCGCTGCGGGTCGACGGCGAAGTGGAACCCGTGCCAGCTGAGCAGCTCGAACGCGGGGATCTGCAAGGCGGCTCGGCGGCGCTCGGCCTCCTCACCACGACCGAGGTCGAAGTTGGCCCCACCGATCAGGCTGCCGTCGGCGCGGAACGTCCAGTCGTGGTACGCACAGGTGAGCCGAGGCTTGGCGACGGCGTCGTCGTGGTTCAGCAGCGGTCGGCAGGCGTGGGTGCACAGGTTCGCCAGCAGGCGCACACTGTGGTCCTGGTCGCGGGTGAGCACCAGCCGAGGATCGCTGTCGCAGCGGCGGTGCCCGACCTCGGGCAGCAGGATGTCGTGGCCCATGTACACCAGGCCCGCACCGGGGGAGAAGGCGGTGCGCAACTCTTGCTCGTGCACCGCAGCATTGGCATAGGCGTCGGGGGGCAACGACGACACCGAAGACGGGTCGAAGTCGTACCCCGGCCGCCGCCAGGTCTGAGAAGTCATGGTTCGACGCTACTTACTTGCGCAACAAAGCGTCGACTCGCTTGGCCGCAAAGTAAAGGGCGATGAAGGCGACGGCGAACAACACCGCGGCGTGCCCGGCATCGGCCAAGGTCCAGGCTCCGGCGTTGGCGGCGCGAACCAGCGCCACCCCGTGATACAGGGGCGACACCTGCACCAGCCACGACCAACTGCCGTACGCGCTGACCGGGAAGAACGTCGCGGAGAACAAGGAGAGGGGCAGCACGACGGTGGTGACGATGTCCATGTCGGCGTAGCCGCGCATGAACGTCGTGCCGAGGAAACCGAGAGCGGCGAAGGCGAACCCCACCAGCGCACAAGCGGGGAGGGCGGCGATCGCCCACCAGGAGTGGGTGAGGCCGAGGGCAGCCATGACCGCCAGGAAGCTGATGGCGTAGAGCTGGCCGCGGATGAGTGCCCACCCGATCTCGCCGGTGGCGACATCGGCAGGGTTCAACGGAGTGGCGAGCGCGGCGTCGTAGATGCGGGCGTACTTCAACCGGTGCAGCACGTTGCCGGTGGAATCGAACACGGCGCCGTTCATCGCGGAGGAGGCCATCAGCGCCGGCGCCACGAACGCGTCGTAGGGCACGGCGCGGCCCGCCACGGACACATCGCCCACCAGGCTGCCGAGGCCGGCGCGCATGCTGAGCAGGTAGAACAACGGCTCGAAGAAGCCACTGACGATGATCAGCCACTGGCGACGGTAAGCCACCACGTGGCGCTCGATCATGCGGTGTGGACGGCGCACGACGAAGTCGGCGGGGACGATGCGCAGAAGGGTGCTCATGGGTACAACCGCGCTTTCAGCCGACGAGTGGCGATGACCGTGCCCACGACGGTGAACAGCACCGTGTAGCCAAGGTGACCGGCGACTTGCAGCCAGTCGATGGCAGGGCCGCCCTCGACGGTGAACGCGCGTGCGACGACCACGCCGTGCCACAGTGGCGCCGCTTTCGCCAGCCACTGCACCACCGTGGGCAGCTGCGACAGCGGGTAGAACGCGCCGCCGAACAGGAACAGCGGGATGATCACGAAACGCTGGATGGCCGGGAACGAACCCTCCGAGGGGGAGCCGACGGAGTAGGCCATGATCGGCATCGCGAACGCGAGGCCGACGAACATCGCGACCACCACCGCAGGAAGCAGCCCCCACGAGCGCGTGGTGGCGAAGCACGCCAGCGCGACGGCAACGCCGCCGGTGGCGATCAACGAGCGTGCCGCGGTCCAGACCGCATGGCCGACGACGATGTCGCCGGCACCCAACGGAGTGGCCGCGATGCCGTGGTAGCCGCGCTGCCACTTCAGCCCACCCATCACCGGCCACATGCTTTCGCCCGCCGCCAGTGCCATGGTGGTGGTGATCAGCAGGCCGGGGGCGACGAAAGCGACGTACGACGCACCGCCCAGGGCGCCCGCGCTGCCGGTGTTGCGATCCACCAAGGTGCCGACGCCGACGCCCAGACCCAGCAGGTAGATCAGCGGCTGCAGGAACGACGACAGCAGGTTGGCCTGCCACAGCCGTTTGAACTGCACGAACTGCCAGGTGGCCACTCTCAACGGGCCGGGTGTGGAGAGACGGGACATGGGCGCCTCAGTCCACCAACGTGCGGCCGGTGAGGAGGAGGAACACGTCTTCCAGGCTGGAGCGGCGCACGAGCGCACTCTCCGGCGCAGCGCCGCGGTGGTGGGCCTGCGCCAGCGCGGCCTCGCC
>CAZREK010000282.1:0-3691 GCA_964598965.1 uncultured Bifidobacterium sp.
CGCCGGGGCGCGACGCTCAGTTGCCGTCGGCCCTGATGTTGGCTTCCTTGATGACATCGAGCGCGGTGTCCACATCGCGCACCAGCAGGTGGCGGATGAAGCGGGGGATGTCGATGTTGACCGGGCAGCCGGCGATGCACGTGGGGCGCGCACACTGCAGGCAGCGCTCGGCCTCGCGCATCGCCTCGGTGAGCGTGTAGCCCAGCGACACCTCGTCGAAGGTGCGGGCGCGTACTTGCGGGTCGCGCACGGTCATGGGCACACGCGTTGGCTCGATCTCGCGGATCTTCTTGTAGGTGCGCTTGCCCTCGACGAACAGCTCTTGCTCCACCTGGCAGCGGTGCTCGTAGTCCTTGGCGGCCGCTTGCTCTTCCGTGCGGAAGCGCTGCTGGCGGCTCATCAGCTCGCCGAAGTCCACCTGGTGGGCGTTGAAGTCGGGGCCCTCGACACAGGCGAAGCGGGTGACCCCGTCCACCGTCACGCGGCACGAGCCGCACATGCCGGTGCCGTCCACCATGATCGTGTTCAGCGACACGACGGTCTTCACGCCGGACTCGCGGGTGGTGTCGCTGCACGCCCGCATCATCACCATCGGGCCGATGGCAACCACCAGGTCAGGGCGATCGTCGCGAACGATGTCGGCCAGCGCCTCGGTGACCAACCCTTGACGGCCCATGCTGCCGTCGTCGGTGCACACGATGACCTCGTCGGCCCACTGGCCCAGCTCGTCGAGCCAGAAGGCAAGGTCGGCGGAACGGAAGCCGACGATCACGGTGGTGCGATTACCGGCCTGCTTGAAAGCCCGCAGCTGCGGGTAGATCGGGGCGACGCCCAGGCCGCCGCCGACCATCACCACATGGCCGACGTTCTCGATCTCGGTGGGCACGCCCAGCGGCCCGACGATGTCGGCGAACTCGTCGCCCTCGGCATAGTGGTCGCGCATTTCGGCGGTGGAGCGGCCGAGGGCCTGGACCACCAGGGTGATCGTGCCGCGGTCGGCGTCGTAGTCGGCGATGGTGAGGGGAATGCGCTCGGCACCCTCGTGCAGGCGCACCATGACGAACTGCCCCGGCTGCCCGGAACGAGCGATGTCGGGGGCCTCGACGTCCCAGAGGAACGTGGCGGGCGAGAGCTGCTGGCGGCGGACGATGCGATACACCACACGCGACGCTATTGCGTGCGCAAACTCTTCGGTACGGACCTTGGACCCTGGCCCTAGAGTCGTTCCCATGTCTTCACCCGCCATCGTGGCCGAGGGGATGCGCAAGACGTTCAAGAGCGTCGTCGCCGTCGACCACATCTCCCTCGCGGTGCCCAAGGGCACCGTGCTCGGCCTGCTCGGCGTCAACGGCGCCGGTAAGACCACCATGGTCCGCATGCTCACCACGGTGCTGCGCCCCGACTCGGGCCGCGGCATCGTCAACGGCTTCGACGTGCAGCGTCAGCCGCAGGACGTGCGCCGCAGCATCGGCCTCGCCGGCCAGTACGCAGCCGTGGACGAGAACCTCACCGGTCGCGAGAACCTGGTGCTGGTCGGTCGCCTCAACCACCTCGCCAAGGGTGTCGCCCAGCAGCGGGCCACCGAGTTGCTCGAGCAGTTCCGCCTCACCGACGCTGCCGACCGGCCGGTGCGCACCTACTCCGGTGGCATGCGCCGCCGCCTCGACCTCGGGGCTGCGCTCGTCACCCACCCGCCGGTGTTGTTTCTGGACGAGCCCACCACCGGCCTCGACCCCGCCAGCCGCCTCGACCTGTGGGGCGTGATCGAGGACCTCGTGCACGACGGCACCACCGTGCTGCTGACCACGCAGTACTTGGAAGAGGCCGATCGTCTGGCCGACAACATCGTCGTCATCGACAAGGGCCGCATCGTGGCCGAAGGCACCGCCAAGCAGCTGAAGGCGCGCCTCGGCGACACGGTCATCGAGTTCGAGTTCCACTCGCCTGCCGACGCGGCCAACGCCGCCGAAGTGCTGGGCGAGCAGGTCACCGCCGGCAACTTGGTGCGCGTGGTCATGACCGAAGGTTCGGCCACCCTGCGCAGTGCGCTCAACCAACTCGACGCAGCAGGCATCACGCCCGGGCACGTCGCCCTGCGCGAGGCAACGCTCGACGATGTGTTCCTCACGCTCACCAACGGCGTCACGGAGGGCGAGTGATCATGCAGCGCCTCACCCATCTCGTCAGCGACACCATGGTCATGGTGCGCCGCAACCTCACCATGCTGGTGCGCCTGCCGCAGCTGCTGGTGTTCTCCCTCGTGCAGCCGATGCTGTTCGTGTTCATGTTCCGCTATGTGTTCGGCGGCGCCATCTCCACCGGCCAGGCGGGGCTGTCCTATGTCGACTACCTCATGCCCGGCATCTTCCTGCAGACCGCCTCGTTCGGTGCCATCAGCACCGCTGTCGGCCTGGCGGAGGACAAGAACAAGGGCCTGCTCGAGCGCCTCAAGTCGTTGCCGATGAGCCGCTCGGCCGTTCTCGGCGGCCGCGTGCTGGCCGACACCACCCGCGACCTGGTCGTGGTGGTGGTGATGCTGCTGATCGGTTTCGCCGTCGGTTTCCACACCCACACCTCGTTCATCAAGGTGCTGGGCGGCATCGGCCTGATGACGATCTTCGGGTCCGCGCTGTGCTGGATCTTCGCTCTCATCGGCCTGTCGGTCACGAACGGCGAAACTGCGCAGGCGGCGGCCTTCCCGATCCTGGCTCCGCTGACCTTTGCCTCCAACGCGTTCGTGCCGCCGGCCACCATGCCGGGTTGGCTGCGCTGGTGGGCCGAGCGCCAGCCGCTCAGCGTCACCGTGCGCGGCGTGCGCTCGCTGATGCTGGGCAGCGAGAGCACCGACTACGTGTGGGGCTCGCTGCTGTGGTCGTTGGCGATCGTGGCCAGCTTCGCCCCGCTCGCCATCCGTCGCTTCCGCAACAGCTGACCTCAGCCCCTTGCACGCACCGGCCTGCCGGCGCGACAACACGGACATCGGCCGTGAGAGGAGGCGTCGTGAACATTCACGCAGTCGTCGGCGACGAAGTCGTGGTCGACAACATGGATCTCGGGCACCCCGCCAGGAAAGGCGAGGTGCTGGAAGTGCTCGGCACCGGCGACGACACCCACTACCGCGTCCGCTGGGACGACGGCCACGAGAGCGTGTTCTTCCCCGGGCCGACCGCCCACCCGGTGCATCTCAAGCCGTGACGCTGCTGCTCAACAGCTGACGTTCAGCTCGCCGGCCAGCACGTCGACCGTGATCGTGTCGCCCTCCCCGGCCTTGCCGTTGAGGATCAACAGCGCCGCGGGGTCGGCGATCTCGCGCTGGATCACCCGCTTCAGCGGTCGTGCCCCGAAGGCCGGGTCGTAGCCCTCACGCGCCAGCCACGCTATCGCTGCCTCGGTGATGTGCAGCGTGATCCGCCGCTCGGCCATGCGCTTGCGCAGATGCTCCACCTGGATGGTGACGATCCTTTGCAGATCGACCTCGGTGAGCGCGCGGAAGCGGATGATCTCGTCGATGCGGTTGACGAACTCGGGCTTGAAGAACTCGATCGGGCTGCCCGCCAGGTTGCTGGTCATGATCAGCACCGTGTTGGTGAAGTCCACCGTGCGACCCTGACCGTCGGTGAGGCGCCCGTCGTCCAGCACCTGCAGCAGCACGTTGAACACGTCGGGGTGCGCCTTCTCGATCTCGTCGAGC
>CAZREK010000283.1:0-3670 GCA_964598965.1 uncultured Bifidobacterium sp.
GTCCGCTCGAGTGAACGACAGCGTTTCCGCCACACCGGTGGCGGCGACCAGCCACCACGCGATCAGGATCGACAGGCCGAGAGTGATGTAGCTCTTCTTCTTCCAGAAGATGCCGCGGTTGTGCGACTTGCGCACCTTGATGTAGTCGTCCAGGAAGCCCATCGCTCCGAGGACGATCACGGCCACCCAGATGATCTTCACCTGATCGGAGAACGCGATGCCCGGGCGCAGGTGAGCGAAGACGTACCCGGCGACAGCGGCGACGATGATCGCCAGGCCGCCCATGGTGGGGGTACCGGCCTTCTTCATGTGGTGCTCAGGGCCGAGGTCTTCCTTGCCGAGGATCGGTTGACCCTTGCCGCGCTCGCGGAAGAAGGAGATCAGCTCGCGCGTGCACAGCAACGACACGATCATCGCGGTGGTTGCTGCGATCATCACGGCGATCATGCGAACGCCTCCAGTTCCTCGCGAGCGACCACACGGTCGTCAAAGGGCAGCACCGACGCCCCGATGGTCTGCGTCGTCTCGTGGCCCTTGCCGGCGATGACGACCACGTCACCAGGCTCGGCGGAGCGGAATGCAGTGGCGAAGGCGTGGCGTCGATCGGGCTCTGTCACAACTCGGGCACGGTAGTCGTCAGGCACCCCCGCGGAGATGGCATTGATGATGTCGAGCGGATTCTCGGATCGCGGGTTGTCGGACGTGATCACGACGTGATCCGCCAGTTCTGCCGCAACCGCTCCCATCTCCGGCCGCTTGTCCGCGTCACGGTCGCCGCCGCAACCGAACACGACCAGCAGCCGTCGCGGCGCCGCAGGCCGGGCGGCGGTGAGTACCGCGCGCAACCCATCCGGGGTGTGCGCGTAGTCCACCACGACATCGAACTGCTGGCCTGCGTGCACGGCTTCGAAACGACCAGGGACCGCAGGCGCCGTGGCAAGGCCGTCGGCGATCTGCTGCGGCGTCAACCCCAACGCCGCGCACGCCGTCGCCGCAGCCAAGCTGTTGAGAACGTTGAACGCACCACCGAGGCCCACCCGCACCCGCACCCCGCGCCACGTGTACTCGTGCGCGGTCGGGGTGACCACCACGTCCGCTGCGTCGGCCAGCGAGAAACCAACCGTCGGCACCTGCGTCGTCGACGCGATGCGCCGCCCGTACTCGTCGTCCATGTTCAGCACCGCCACCGCCGACAGCGCGGGGACGAACAGTGACTGCTTGGCGGCGAAGTACTCCTCGATCGTGTGATGCAGATCGAGGTGATCGCGACCGAGGTTGGTGAACACGGCGACGGCAAACCGGCAGCCGTCCACCCGATGGAGTGCGAGCGCGTGCGACGACACCTCCATCGCCACTGCTGCACAGCCGTCGTCACGGAACCCCGCCAGCAAGGACTGCAGCTCCGGTGCTTCGGGCGTGGTGTGCTTGCCGGTGAGCGTGCCGATCACGCCGCAGGGGCGACCGGCAGAGCGCAGCACCGAGGCGATGAGATGGGTGGTCGTGGTCTTGCCGTTGGTGCCCGTCACGCCGACGACCTGCAGCGCTCCGGTCGGGTTGCCGTGAAGTGCGGCGGCGAGGTGACCCATTGCCGACCGGGTGTCTGGCACCACGATCTGCGTGACCGCCATGTCCAGCGAGTGGTCGACCAGCAGCGCCGACGCCCCGGCGCCCACGGCTCGTTCGGCGAAGTCGTGACCGTCGACCGTCGCGCCACGCAAGCAGCAGAACAGGGTGCCCGGCTCGACACGGCGCGAGTCGTAGGTCACTGCACGGATGACCACGCTGTCGTCGCCACGCGTCACTGTTCCCGGCAGTGCCGACCGAAGGAGTTCAGCGAGAGAGAGTTCCACGGGTCACCCCGCACATCCCGTGTCGCCGGGCGTGGGCATCACCTGCAACTCGTGAATCGCGGCCACCGCCACCTTGGTGAACAGCGGAGCCGCAGCGGTACCACCGAAGCGGTCGCGCGAAGTGGGGTCCGGCTGGTCGATCGTGACCAGCACCGTGACCTGCGGGTTCTGCGCCGGGAAGAAGCCCACGAACGACGCTCGGTACTGGCGGTCGCCGTCCTCACCGTAGGTGCCGCCGTCCTGCAGCTTGTAGGCAGTTCCGGTCTTGCCGGCGACCGACAAGCCGTCGATGCGAGCGCCCTGACCAGTGCCCTGGCACACGACGTCGGTCAACAGCGAGGTCATCGTCGACGCCGTCTGCGGCTGCAGCACCTGGTGCGTCGGCGAGGCCGGCATCTCCGCCACCAAGCCGTCGGCACCGATCGTGGCCTTCAACATGCGCGGCGCGACGTAGGTGCCACCGTTGGCGACGACGTTGACGGCAGCGATCAGCTGGAACGCAGTCGCCGAGTAGCCGTAGCCGAAGGTCACGGTCGCCTTCTCCGTGCCTTGCAACTCGTCGGCGGGCTTCACCTGACCCGCACTCTCACCGGGGAACCCCAGCGCGGTCGGTTCGCCGAAGCCGAACAGGTTCATGTACTCGCCGAAACGAGTGACGCCGACACGCTCACTCAGCAGCAGGGTGCCGATGTTGCTGGAGTGGACGATGATGTCGTGCAAGGTCATCGGCTGCACGTCGTGACGCTCGGCGTCGGTGATGGTGCGTTCCCATTCGGTGTCCTTGTCGAACACGATGCGGCCGGGCACGTCGATAGTGGTGTCGGCGGTGGCCTCACCCGTGTCGAGCACACTGGAGATGCTGAACACCTTGGCGACCGAGCCGGGCTCGAAGGCTTCCACGGCGGCGAGGTTGGCCGAGGTGACGCCGACATTGCCGTCGTCGTCGCGCTTCACGTTGGCGACCGCGTAGATGTCGCCGGTGTGCACGTCCATCACCACGACGGTGCCGCCCTGCGCCTTCAGTTCCTCCACGCGGGCCACCAGCGCCTGCTCCACCTGGAACTGCAGGGATCGGTCCAGTGTGAGGACGAGATCGTCGCCAGGCACCGGCTGCTTGGTCACCGAGTCGGAGCCAGGGATCGAGTGACCCTCTCGGTCGTGCTCGCGGATTCGCTCGCCGTTGGTGCCGGTCAGCAGATCGTTGTACTGCAGTTCGATACCTGCGATGCCGACGCCGTCGATGTCGGTGCGCCCGAGAATGCTGCGGCCGACCTCGCCGCTCGGCATGATCCGCTCGTCCTCCTGGATCGAGTCCACACCCGGCAGGTTGAGCGCGAGGACCGCAGCGGCCAACTCGTCGTCGACCTGGCGAGCGATGTAGACGAAGCTCTTCTTCTTGTCGAGGAACGCCTGGTACAGCGACTTCTGCTTCTCCGTGCCCAACTGCAGCATCGAGCTGAGGACGGTCACCGTGCCGGCTGCGTCGGTGACCAGCTTCGGGTTGGCGATGATCGTGGTGGACGGAACGCTGAGAGCAAGTTCCCCTCCATCACGAGCGAAGATCGTGCCGCGGCGAGCGTGCAGCACCGACTCGCTCGTGCGCTGCGCCTTGCCGGCCGCACGCAGTGCATCGGAGCCGGTGGTCTGCAACAGGACGACGCGCCCGACGACGGCGGCGAACAACAGCAACGTCACCACCAACACGGTCAGCAGGCGGCGACGGGTGTTGCCCGAGCGGAACCCCAGCCGCAACGGCGGCGGTGAGGGGGGCGGGGCGACGATCGAGCGCCGCGCGAGCGAGTGCCCCTGAGGGCGCGTCC
>CAZREK010000284.1:0-3667 GCA_964598965.1 uncultured Bifidobacterium sp.
ACATGCGCTGACCGCGGTGCGCGCCTTCCACGACCATGTCGAGGCCGATGTCGAAGGGCTGGGCACCATCACTGCCGGCCATCTCATCGCGGCCGACGGCGTGTGGTCCCCCACGCGCAAGCTGCTGGGCCTGGCCCAGCCCGGTTACCTCGGCGAGTGGCATGCGTTCCGCCAGTACGCCCGCAACGTCACCGGCCCCGCCGCGCAGCGGCTGTTCGTGTGGTTCGAACCCGACATGCTGCCCGGCTACGCCTGGAGCTTCCCGCTGCCCGATGGTCGCGTCAACCTCGGCTTCGGCGTCATGCGCGACGGCACGCACAACGGCAAGTCCATGGCCGCGCAGTGGGCCGGGCTCATCGACCGCCCGCACATTCGTGCGGCCCTCGGCCCCGACGTGCAACTGGAGGAGCGCCACACCGCGCTGCCCATCCCGGCGGGCATCGACAAGGCCGTGCTCAGCCACGGTCGGGTGTTGTTCGTCGGCGATGCCGCTCGCGCCACCGACGTGATGACCGGCGAGGGCATCGGCCAGGCCGTGCTCACCGGCCGGCTGGCGGGTGAGGCGATCGTGGAAGGCCGCGATGCCGCGCTGACCTACGAGCGCAAGGTGCGCGACGAACTGTTCGCCGACCATCGCATGTCGCACGTGCTGAACGGCTGGCTGGCCAAGCCGCTGCTGGCCCGCGGCGCGGTGCGTGTCGTCGGCCTCACCGGCTGGACACGCCGTAACTTCGTGCGCTGGATGTTCGAGGACGAACACCGCGCCGTCGTGTTCACCCCCCGCCGCTGGCACCGCCAGTTCCTGAAGCGCCCCGCCCCGTACCGCTGACCTTCACCAGTAATGCGGGTGTCCCATGCCCTGTGCCCCAGGGGGCTAGCGTCGTCGCCATGAACAGCTCCAAGAAGCTGGGCCTGCTCGCAACTCTCGGCCTCACCGCGCTCGCGATGAGCGTCACCGCTCCCACCGAGGCCGCTGGCATCACGCCCTACCGCCGTTGGATCGACAACAAGACGTTCTCGTGCGACGCCTCAGGCACCGACGGGGTGGTGATCAGCAACCAGGACATCGAGCTGTCCGGGCTTCCAGCAGGCTCGGAGTACACGATGAACTACATCGTCAACGGCACCAACACCCCCAGCGGGCCGTACCCGGTGGAGGACACCACCGGCACCAGGAACTACGGAGCCTTCTTCCAACCTGGCGCCTACCCGATCACCTTCGAGTTCCGCCTCGACACCATCGTCGAGGGCGTGGTCGTGTACAGCAGTTCGTTGATCATGACCTGCACGGCTGACGGTGGCCCGTTCGAGGTGCACCCGGTCAACGTCGATGTCGCCAATCTGCCGCCGTCGGGCAGCTCCACCACGTGGCCGCTGACGATCGCCGCCGCCGGCTGCGTGCTGGTCGGTGCTGCCGCCACCGGCATTGGGCTGCGTCGTCGTCACAGCTAAGCGGCGGGCTACGGTCCCGGGTATGGCAATCAAGACCCGACTGACCGAGATGCTCGACATCGAACACCCGGTGATGCTGGCCGGCATGGGGGGCGTGAGCTACGCCCGGCTGGTGGCCGCCGTCAGCGAGGCGGGGGGCATGGGCACCCTCGGCGCGAGCACGATGTCCAACGAGGAACTGCCCGCGGAGATGGCCGAGGTGCGCAGCCTCACCTCCAAGCCGTTCGGCGTGGACCTGCTGACCGCGCTGCCCAACCAGGTGGAGCAAGGCATCGCCAGCGTCATCAGCGGCGGGGCCCGCGTGTTCGTCGCCGGCCTCGGTGTGCCGCGCGAAGTCATCGACCACCTGCACGCCAACAACGTGCTGGTCGGCAGCATGTGCGGCAAGGTGCGCCACGCCGTGTCCGCCGTCGCCAGTGGCGTCGACTTCGTGGTCGCCCAAGGCACGGAGGGCGGCGGCCACACCGGCACCGTCGCCACGATCGCGCTCATCCCCCAGGTCGTCGATGCGGTCGGCGACAAGGTGCCGGTGGTCGCGGCCGGTGGCCTGTTCGACGGTCGCGGTCTGGCCGCCTCGCTCGCGCTGGGTGCGGACGGGGTGTGGATCGGCACGCGCTTCATCGCCACCCCCGAGGCCCGCGCGGTGAAGGGCTACAAGGAGACCCTCATCGGCCTCGCCGAGGACGGCACGGTCATCAGTCGCGCCTACACCGGCAAGACCTGCCGCGTGGTGCGCACCGAGTGGACCAACCACTACGAGAAGCACCCCGAGGAACTGCAGCCGTTCCCCATGCAGGCGGTCGCCTCCATGAAGGCCGGGGTGAACCACCTGGGCGCTGCCGACGGCACCGAGGTGGACGTGGCGCAGGAGTTCATGCCCGCCGGCCAGGGCGTGGGCGCGATCACCAGCCTGGTGCCCGCGGCTCAGATCGTGGCGGACATGGTGGCCGAGGCGGAGCGCACGATGGAGCGCATCGCGGCGGTGCGCCGATGAGCCTGCGCGAACACATCGACACCGTCTGGGCCGACGACATCGTCCCCGCGCTCAGCGACTACATCGCCATCCCAGCCCTGTCGCCCGACTTCGACGCGGACTGGAAGAACAGCGGTCACCTGGACCGCGCCG
The DNA here is from genome assembly GCA_964598965.1 of uncultured Bifidobacterium sp. Taxonomy (GTDB): domain Bacteria; phylum Actinomycetota; class Acidimicrobiia; order Acidimicrobiales; family Ilumatobacteraceae; genus UBA668. Next base: position 2,579 of record CAZREK010000284.1, read on the forward strand.
TCGACCTCATCCACCACTGGTGCGGCGCGCGCCGTATCAACGGGCTCAGCGTCGAGGTGATGGAACTTCCCGGTCGCACTCCCCTCCTGATCGCCGAGGTGCCCGCCAGCAACGGCGGCAACAACGCCGACACCGTGATGCTGTACGGCCACTTCGACAAGCAGCCGGAGATGACCGGCTGGCGCGACGACCTGGGCCCGTGGAAGCCGGTGGTGGAGAACGACCGGCTGTACGGCCGTGGCGGCGCAGACGACGGCTATGCCGCGTTCGCCTCGCTGTTGGCGGTGGAGGCTGCGCAGGCGGCCGGCCTGCCGCACAACCGGATCGTGATGCTCATCGAGGGCAGCGAGGAGAGCGGCAGCTCGGACCTGCCCGTCTACCTCCAGGCGCTGCGCGAGCGGCTGGGCCGGGTCACCCTCGTGCTGTGCCTGGACTCGGGCTGCATCGACTACGAGCGCATGTGGGTCACCACCTCGCTGCGCGGCCTGGCACAGGTGGTGCTGCAGGTCGATGTGCTGACCGAGGGCGTGCACAGCGGCATGGCCAGCGGTGTCGCCCCGTCGTCGTTCCGCATCGCCCGCAACCTGCTGGACCGCATCGAGGACAGCGCCACCGGCCGCATTCTGCTGCCCGAGTGCCACGTCGAAATCCCTGCGGACCGCGTGGAGCAAGCGCGTGCCACGGGCGCGATGTTCACCATCGGCCACGACTTCCCCTGGGCCGGCGGCACCCAGCCGATGACCGCTGACCCGGTGGACCAGCTGTTGGCCACCAGCTGGCGGCCCACGCTGTCGGTCACCGGCGCTGACGGCCTGCCACCCACGGCCCGTGCCGGCAACGTGCTGCGCCCCACGACTTCGCTGAAGCTCAGCTTCCGTCTGCCGCCCACGTGCGACGCGGCGCGGGCGCTTGCCGCGGTGCAGCGTGTGCTGCTGGCCGACCCGCCCCACGGCGCCAGCGTGCAGCTGCTGGACACCACGTCGGAGAACGGCTGGAACGCACCCGCGTTCGCGCCGTGGTTGCAGTCCGTGCTCGACGACAGCGGTCAGTCCACGTTCGGCAATCCGACGATGGCGCTGGGCGAGGGTG
>CAZREK010000285.1:0-3653 GCA_964598965.1 uncultured Bifidobacterium sp.
GAGCCCGAACCCGCACCCGAGCCCGAGCCCGAGCCCGAAGCCGCCGAGGCGGACGAGCCGGCGATCCCGGCGCTCGCACCTCTCGCGCTCGAGCCGCTGACGACCACCACACCTGTCGTCGAGGAGCCAGCGGTGCAGGAACCCGTCGTGTTCGACGAGCCGGCGCCGGTCGAGATCCCTGCCCCGCCTGCGGCCCCGCTGCAGGCCCCGCAGGGCGAGCCGTTCAGCCCGGCCCCCGAGCCGCTGCTGGCGCGGTTGGCCCCGCTGCCCGAGGGCACTCCCCCGCTGTCCGGTATCGCCGAGGTCGACGACCTGCCGCCGCTCAGCTCGGTCGCCTACCTTCCGGCCAGTGCCCAGCCGACCGTCGATGCACCGCACCTCGCCAGCGCACCGACCTCGATGTCCAGTGCGCCGGTGGAGATGGAATCCCCGTTCACCCCAGTGTTGTCCGGCGATTCCGGCATGCTGCCCAAGCTGGCGAACGCGCCGATCGGCGTCGAGGATCTGATGGCAGCCAACACCGCGGCCTCCGCCGCCTCGGCCGCCTCCGCCGCCTCGGCCGCGGCGACAATTCCCGGTCAACCGCATAACCTTGCCGCCGTGGAGATCTGGGAACTCGTCGATCACATGCTGGCAGTGCCGGCCGCGGCGACCCCCGATGTCTCCGCTGAGGGTGACGAAGGTCGCGGACGCGGGCGCCGTCGCGGGCGGAAGGGCTGACCCATGTCCGAGCCAACCCCCGATGACAAGATCGCGCGGTTGGTTCACCTCGTCCTCGAGGCCGTCGACCAGCGGCTGGAAGGGCTGCGGCAGGAGTTGCAGCAGCTGCACCAGCGCCTCGGAGAGGTGGAAAAGGCGGTCGCCCGCGGTTCGGGTAACAGCAAGTCGGCAGCCCCTGCTCCCGACCCACGGGTCGACGGGCTGACCGACGAGATCCGCTCCATCCGCGCGCAGCTCGAAACGTTGGCGTCGCGGCCCGCTCCAGTCGCCCCGGCAGCGGCGCCCGCCCCTGTGCCGGTCGCACCGGTCATTCCCAGCGCGCCGGCACACACCATCGACACGTCGCTGCCCACGTTGCAGCCGCTGATGCCCAGTACGCCAGCGGCAGGCGCTCACGCGGACTCCACCGGCGCCATGGCGCGGCCGATCGAGCCGTTGACCGCCACCACCACCGGCGAGCACCCCGAGCTGATCGACCTCGATCGGCTGAACGATCTGCTCACCGCCAAGCTCGGCCAGCTGAACCTGCCTCGCCCCAGCTGAGGTTGTTCGCTCAGTCGAGCGCAGCGTGAGCGACGAACCGCGTCGCCACCCCGGTGTCGCCCACGACATCGACGACGTCCAGCGGGCGGCGGCGCCACAGCACCAGCAGCAGGTCGCTGGCCGGCCCACGCACCGCCGAGTCGCCCTTGGCGTGCTCGCGGGCGACCTCGAAGCCACCTTCCGTCTTGGGGCGCACCGTCCATTCGCCGGCAACGTCCGTGCAGTGCAGGTGCACGGAGCCGCCGACCGCGGCAGTGGCCACCGGGTCCGGCCCCAGGAAGTGGTCGAGGAACTCGTCGATCCCGTCGCTGGCAAGCTCCGCGTCGATCGCGCGCTCCCGTCCGACCGTCAGCTGCGCGTCCCACAGATGCATCGCCGTCTCGTGCGCCATTCGACGCATGACGAAGCCGGCGTCACGCTGGTGCGACCACGTCCAGTTGGCCTGGTCGGGGTGTGCCGCGGCGAGCACGGTCACGGTCGCCTCCAGCCCAACGCGGAAGAACGCCGGGAGATCGGCGTCGGCCGGACGCGGCGGCTGCACATAGCCCTCCCACGTGTCGCGTTGTTCCTCCACGATCGTGCGCCAGAAGTGGTGCACCTCTGCGAGGTGCACCACCAGGTCGGCCAGCGTCCAGTCGGGACACGAGGGGACGGGCAGGGTGAGGTCGGAGTGCTCAGCGAGGTCGGCGAACGCCTCGCCGTCGCGGGCGAGGAAGGCGAGCAGGTCGTAGGGGTCCACGAACCGATGGTGCCACAGCAACCGCTACCGTCCTAGCCATGTCCGACAGCACCCCGAAGCCCCACACTGCGATCGCCGACCGGTTCATCGGCAACATGGCCCAGGCAGGCCCGCCGCGGGTGTCGCCGGACGGCCGCCACGTGGCGTTCGTGGTCGCCCGAGTCGACATGGAGAAGAACAAGTACTTCACCCAGGTGTGGGTCGCAGCTGCCGACGGCAGCACCCCGCCGCGCCCGTTGACGGGTGGGGACAACGACGGCAACCCGGCCTGGAGCCCCGACGGGGCCAGCATCGCCTTCACTTCGCGTCGCAGCGCGAACAAGGGCGAGGCCACGTTGCACGTATTGCCGTTCGGCACTGCGGGCGAGACGCGCACGGTTGCATCCATGAAGGACGGTGTGGGCGACGTGGAGTTCAGCCCCGACGGCCGCTGGATCGGGTTCATCAGCCGCACTCCCGACGAGCGCTACAGCGTGCCCGGTGCGGAGGACGGCGACACCAGCTGGCAGGCGCCGCGCAAGATCGAGCGCTTCTTCACCCGGCTGAACGGTGAGGGGTGGGTGTTCGACCGCCCGTCTCATGTGTACGTCGTGCCCGCTGACGGCACCGCCAAGCCGCGCAATCTCACCCCTGGCGAGTTCCAGCACGGCGGCATCACCTGGACCGCCGACTCCTCGGCGATCGTCACCTCCTCGCAGCGTCACGACACGTGGGACCTCGACTTCGCCAGCGACCTGTACGTCGTGCCGCTCGAGGGCGAGATCCGGGCGCTCACCGCGCAGACCGGCGTCTACGGCAGTGCCAGCGTCTCGCCGTTCGGTGACGAGGTGGCGTTCATCGGTATCGACGACGCAGACGTGTACCCGCAGAACGGCCGCGTGGGCATCGTCCCGCTCGCCGGCGGCGCTCACCGTTTCGTCTCCACGGCGCTCGACCGCACCTTCGAGACGACGGCCGGCACGGTCACCCCGGTGTGGCTCGATGCTCGCACCTTGCTCACCACGGCCGAGGACCGCGGCGAAACCCACGCCTACCGCGTCACCACCGACGGCGCGGCGCCGGTGCGCCTCACCTCCGGTGCCATCACCGTGAAGGGGCTGCACGCGGCAGGCGGCACCATCGCCTACACCGCAGGCGCTGTCGATGAACTCAGCGACGTGTTCGTGCTGTCAGCCGACGGCAGCTCGCGGCGGCTCACCTCCTTCGCCGACGCGTACCGCACCAAGGCCTCGCCCTCCACGTGGGAGCGCTTCGCCGTGCCGTGCGCCGATGGCAGCGACGAGATCGACGCCTGGATCATGCGTCCGGCCGGCTTCGACGCCACCAAGCGCTACCCGGTGCTGATGAACGTGCACGGCGGCCCGCACACGCAGTACGGCGAGACGATGTTCGACGAGGCACAGATGCAGGCCGCTGCCGGGTTCGTGGTGCTGATGAGCAACCCGCGCGGTGGCTCTGGCCGTCACGAGGGTTGGGGCCAGGCGATCATGGGCTCCAGCCATCCGAAGACGCCGGGCTCCGGTTGGGGTGGCGTGGATGTGGACGACGTCATGGCCGTGCTGGACACCACGCTGGCCCGCTACCCGTTCTGCGACGGCGACCGCGTGGGCATGCTCGGCGGTAGCTACGGCGGCTACATGGCCACGATGCT
>CAZREK010000286.1:0-3597 GCA_964598965.1 uncultured Bifidobacterium sp.
TCATCAAGGAAGCCAACATCCTGCCGTCGGTGTGCGGCCGCGTGTGCCCACAGGAATCGCAGTGCGAGGCGCAGTGCGTGATCGGGCGCAAGCTCGAACCGGTCGCCATCGGGCGACTCGAGCGGTTCATCGGTGACCACGGCGTGCCGTCACACATCGACCTGCCCGAACCGACCGGCAAGAAGGTGGCGGTGGTGGGTTCCGGCCCAGCCGGTCTGGCCTGCGCCGCCGACCTCGCCCGCGCCGGTGTCAGCGTCACCGTCTACGAAGCCCTGCACGTGGCCGGCGGTGTGCTGCGCTACGGCATCCCCTCCTTCCGCCTGCCGCGCGAGATCATCGACCGCGAGGTGCACGCGCTGGTGGAGATGGGCGTGCACTTCGAGACCGACAAGGTCGTCGGCCGCACGTTCTCCGTCGACGAGCTGCTGCACGACCGCGGCTTCCACGCGGTGTTCCTCGGCGTGGGCGCGGGTGCGCCGTCGTTCCTCGGCATCCCGGGCGAGAACGCGGGCCGCGTGGTCAGCGCCAACGAGTTCCTCACCCGCGTCAACCTGATGGGCGGCGACCGCTTCCCCGACATCGACACCCCGGTGGGCATCGGCCAGGACGTCGTGGTCATCGGTGCCGGCAACACCGCGATGGACTGCCTGCGCGTCGCCAAGCGTCTTGGTTCCAAGGTGCGCTGCGTGTACCGCCGCACTCGCGCCGAGGCACCGGCAAGGGCCGAGGAACTGCACCACGCCGAGGAAGAGGGCATCGAGTTCATGTGGCTGCACAACCCGCGCGAGGTGTTGGTGGACGACACCGGCCATGTGCGCGGGCTGAAGGTGGAGCGCATGGAGCTGGGTGAGCCCGACGAGTGGGGCCGCCGCAAGCCGGTGGGTACCGGCGACGTGCTCGACATCGAGTGCGACACCGTGATCGTGGCGCTGGGCACCAACGCCAACCCGATCGTCACCCGCAACACGCCCGGCCTCGCGCTCGACGCCCGCGGTTACGTCGCTGCCGATCCCACCAGCCAGGCCACCTCGTTGCCGGGCGTGTTCGCCGGTGGCGACATCGTCACCGGTGGGGCGACGGTGATCCTGGCGATGGGTGCCGGCCGCCGTGCTGCAGCCGCGATCCTCGACTACCTCGAACATGGTGGCGCAGATGGCACGACCGTCGGCGGCACCGCCACCTGCCCGCGCTGTCACCGCCCCGTCGACGATGACGACGACGGAATCTGCTGCGCCAACACGGTGCTGGCCTGGAAATGCACGCAGTGCTCGAAGCGCAGCGAGGGGTTCGCCTTCCCGTACGGACGGTGCCCGGCGTGTGGCGGCGAGCTCGATCTGGTCGACCTCGGCGTGCCCGACGAGAGCACCGCAGTGCGCCAAGCGATTCGCCGCGCGTTCGAGATCGAGCTGGGCGGCCGCGACTTCTACGTGGCCGCGGCCGCGCACACCACCGACGAAACGTTGCGCGACGCGTTCGACCGGCTGGCGAAGATGGAAGGCGAGCACATCGAGACGCTCGTGAAGCGCTACCACCTTCCGCTGCCACCAGGCGCGGACGGCAACCTGCACCCGGGCATGCTGCAAGCCGGTGGCACGCGCCGCCCCGACGACCCGGTCGAACTGCTGGGCATGGCCCTGGAGCTGGAGCGCCGCGCCGAGGAGTACTTCCGCGGTTACGCGGAGGAATCCACCGGTGCCGTGGCCGAGCTGTACCGCGAGCTGGCCGCGGAAGAGGTCGAGCACATCGACATGCTGATCAGCGAACTCACCGCATTGCGCGAAGCTCGGGCCGGCCTGCTGTAAGCGCCGCGTTCAGGCACTCAGTCGTTGAGCAGGACGCCCAGTCGAGTGACCGAGTCGACGAACTCGTCGATCATCTCGTACACCACCTGCGCTGCAGGCTTGGCCGCGTTCATCGACCCGACGATCTGCCCGACCCAGTAGTTGGCCAGTGCCTCGGCTCCCGAGCCGGGGTTGTGCGCGGAGCGGTCGATCGCTCGCAGCGCCCGGTCGATCAGCATCGGCTGCAGTGGCATGGGCAAAGGCTCGGGGGCACCGGGAGCAGACCATTCATCGGTCCACGCCGATCGCAGCTGGCGGCTGTACTTGCCGGTGCGCGACTTGGAGCGCACGGTGTCCGATGACGTCGCGGTGAGCATCTTCTTCTTGACCGCGGGGTTGGTCTCGGCCTCATGAGTGGTCAGCCACACCGACCCGCACCACACACCCGCCGCACCCAGGGCCATCGCCGCGGCCATCTGCCGTCCGCGACCGATTCCGCCCGCACCCAGCACGGGCACGTCGCCCGCAGCATCGACGATCTCGGGGATCAGCACCATCGAACCGATCTCGCCGGTGTGGCCACCGGCCTCGCTGCCCTGTGCGATCAGCAGGTCGACGCCCGCGTTGACGTGGCGCTGCGCGTGTTGCGGCTTGCCGGCCAGCGCTCCCACCTTGACCCCCGCGGCCTTGGCGTGCTCGACCATCCATTGGGGCGGCGGGCCGAGCGCATTCACCACCAGCGCCGGCTGGTGCGCCAACGCGATGGTGAGCTGTGCATCAGCCGAACCGGCCGAGAACGCGGCCGACTCGTTGAGGTCGCGAGTGGGCACCGGGTCGTCCTCCAGCGGCGGCACGTCATAGCGAGCGAGCATGTCGTCGAGGAAGCGCCGGTGCCCTTCGGGGATCATCGCCAGCAGTTGGCCGACGGTGACATCACCCTGGTCCGAGCCCTCGTAGACCGCAGGCACGATGACGTCCACGCCGTACGGGCGACCGTCGAGCTGCTCGTCGATCCAGTCGAGGTCGATCTCCAACTGCTCGCGCGAGTGGCCGACGGCGCCGAGCACGCCGAGACCACCCGCCTTGCTGACCGCGACGACGACGTCGCGGCAATGAGTGAAGGCGAAGATCGGCACATCGATCCCGAACATTTCTGTGGCGGACGTTTTCATGGTGTCTCCTTGGGAATCTGCAGGGGAGCGCTACTGCGCCTCGGGTACCCACGATGGGCTGCGCTTGCCCAGATAGGCCGCTATCCCTTCCGCGGCTTCTTCGGACTTGAACAACCGGGCCGACAACTCGCCGGTCCAGGCAAAGGCCTCGTCGACCGGCATCGACGGCACCTCGGCGAGCAACTGCTTGGCGGAAGCGATCGCGCCCGGCGCGGCGAGCAACAGGTCGTCGACTACCGCTGTCACTTCTGCGTCGAGTGCATCGCGCGGCACGGCCGAGTTGATGAGGCCGATGCGCGCTGCCTCCGCTGCGGGAAAGCGGTTGCCGCGCAAGAACGCCGCAGCCGCGTCGGTACGCCGCAGCTTCGGCAGGCACACGACGGAGATGACCGCGGGCACGACACCGATGCGCACCTCGGTGAACCCGAACATGGTGTCGTCGGCAGCGATCGAGATGTCCATCGCCGCGGCCAGGCCCATCCCCCCGGCAACACAGTGCCCGGCGATGCGACCAACGTACGGCTTGGACGAGCGACGGAAGCGGCCGAACAGGCGCTGGGGATCGACCACCGCGGCCGGGGCCGCCGTGGACGAGCGCTCGGCGAGGTTGGCCCCCGCACAGAACACCTTGCCAGTGTTGGTGA
>CAZREK010000287.1:0-3589 GCA_964598965.1 uncultured Bifidobacterium sp.
TGGACACCACCACCTTGCCCTGCCCGTCGGTGATCACCACTCGCGCACCGTCCCGGGCGGCGTACAGGTCGATCGAGTCCTGCAGGTTGGTGACGGTCTCGGCATCGGATTCGCCGGACAGCACGTTCTCAGACGCGCCGGCGAGGATGAACGCGTCGCGCTCCAGACGGGTGAGCTCGCGCTCGGACTCGACGTCGCGCAGATAGCCGGACAGCGGGATGTCCTGCGCGGCGAGCACGATCGTCAGCAGGCCGCACATCGCCAGCAGAAGTCGCCACTTCACGATGTCACTCCGGCGGCTCGAGCCGGAAGCCGACGCCGCGCACCGCCTGGATCCAGTCGTGCTGCCCCAGCTTCTTGCGCAGTGAGGCGACGTGAGCATCGACGGTCTTGGTGGGCCCGTACCAGTGGGCGTCCCACACGTTCTCCAGAATCTCCGTACGCGTGCGCACCGCTCCGATGTCCGTGGCCAGGAAGGCGAGCAAGTCGAACTCCTTGGCGGTGAGCAGCACCTCCACGTCGTGCAGGTGCACCCGATGAGTGCGGCGGTCGATCACCAGTGGACCGACGCTCTGCGGCGCGGCGCCGAGGTCGGCCGTGTCGGTCGTGGTCTCGATCGTGCGCCGGCCGACCGCGCGAATGCGAGCCACCAGCTCGCGGAAACTGAACGGCTTGGTGATGTAGTCGTCCGCGCCCAGTTCGAGGCCGAGCACCCGGTCGAACTCCTCGGCACGAGCCGTCAGCATGATGATGGGAGTGGTGCCGCGGCTGCGCAGTTGGCGGCACACGTCGCGCCCGTCCATGTCGGGCAAGCCGAGATCCAGCAGCACCATGTCGTATCCCGTGGCCGCGAGAGCTTCGGCTCCTGTTGCACTGTGGGCCACCTCGAACCCTTCGGCTCCCAGGCCGTCGATGACGGAGCGGGCGATCGAGCGGTCGTCCTCCACGAGCAGGATCTTCACTCGCTCATTCTGACCCGCCGGGACTGGCCCGCTGCACCCGCCGACAGCTTTGGGAGATCACTTTGACGAATCTTGGACGAACCGCGGGTCAGCCCGGGATCACGGCGACCTACGCTCGCGAGTGTGAAGACCGGTGTCGCCACAGTGCTGTCCCTCTCGGGGGTGCTCGTCGCCGGTACGGCCGCGGCGCTGGTCAATGCCAGCGTGCTGCGTCTGTCGACACCAACGTCCACCCCGAACAACGCGGCGCTCAGTGTTGCGACGATCAACACGCCGAGTCCGGTTGCACCCGACGAGCAAGCGCCTCCGCCGGCGACGCAAGCCATGTACCGCGTGGGCGAGGCCGGCGACGTCTTGCTCGATACCTCCGGCGACGTGCTCGCACTCGTGTCGGTCACTCCGGCCGAAGGGTGGACGGTCGTGTCGGCCACCACCACCGGCACCACCGCCGAGGTCGTGTTCCAGCACGAGGACCACGTGCGCCGTTTCACCGCTTCGTTGGTCAGTGGCGTCGTGATTCCCTCGATCACTTCCGAGGAGATCGCCCCGCCCACCACTCAGCGTCCGTCCGGCGGCACGGGTGGCACGGGTCCGACGACGACGTCGCCGCAGCACGACGACCACGACGACGACCACAAGGACGACCACGACAGCGACGACGACGACTGATCTGATCAGTCGAGGATCGCCTGGTACACCAACTGCTTCATCTCCGACCGGATCGGGTGGGTGCTGCTGGGCAACAGCTGCGTGAAGAACATCGTGGTGATGTCGTCGACCGGGTCGATGAAGAAGCTGGTGCTGGCCGCGCCGCCCCACGCGTACTCGCCGGCGTTGCCCGGCACCTTGCCCTTGATCGGGTCGATGGTGACGCTGACACCGAGGCCGAAGCCGACGCCGTCGAACGTGGTCTCGGAGAACAACGGACGACCGAACTCGGTGAGGTCGGCGTTGGCCGGCAGGTGGTTGCTGGCCATGTAGCGCACCGTCCGCGGCGACAGGATGCGCACGCCGTCCAGCTCGCCACCGCGAGCCAGCATCTGCGTGAAGCGGTGGTAGTCGAGCGCGGTGCTCTGCAGGCCGCCGCCGCCCATGAACGCGGCAGGCGGGTGCTTGGCGGCATCGCCCATGCGGCCCAACGACACGGCCTGCTTGGTGCCGGGCATGGGCCCGTACAGCGGTGGCAGGCGGTGCTGGTTGGCCTCGGGCACGTGCCACGTCGTCTCGTGCATGCCCAGCGGGTCCAGCAGGCGAGTGCGCATCAACTGGTCCAGCGGCTGACCACTGACGACCTCCAGCACGCGACCCAACACGTCGAGGCCCATCGAGTAGTTCCACTCGCTGCCTGGCTGGAACAGCAGCGGCAGCGCGGCGAGGTCGTCGCACACCCCCGCGAGGTCCTTGTCCTTCGGCGAGCCCCACTCGTACCCGGCGCGGCGGTAGAGCTCGTCCACCGGATGGGCCCACATGAACCCGTACGACAGACCGGAGGTGTGGGCCATCAGCTGCCACAGGCGGATCGGCTGCAGTTGTGGCTCCAGCACCGGCGCGACCGCGCTGCCGGCGCGCCACACCTTCGTGTTGCGGAACGCGGGCAGGTAGCGGTGCAGCGGATCGTTGAGCTCGAAGGCACCTTCCTCCCACAACTGCAGCGCCAGCACCGCGGTGATCGGCTTGGTCATGGAGAAGATGCGCCAGATGGTGTCCGGCTCCACCGGCAGGTTCGCCTCGGCGTCGCGCAGGCCGGCACAGGTGTGGTGCACCACCTCGCCGTGACGGGTGACGGCCAGCTGCCAGCCGGTGAGCAGGCCCTTGTCGATGTACTGCTGGAAGTAGCGGTCGAGCCGCGCAAGTCGCTCGCTGGACATGCCGTGGGCTTCGGGTGCTGCGGTCTGCTGCAGAGCGTGCATGACTCGACAAAGTACGCGCCTGACCGGTCCTTGGCCCGTGTCGGACGTACCGCGACCGGGCGTAATGTCAGGCCATGAGAACTGCGTTGGTCGACGACCTCGCGCAGCGCACCCAGCAGTTGCGCGCCGACGGTCTGTTCAAGCAGGAGCGCGTGATCGCCTCCCCACAGAGCGCCCACATCCGCCTCGCCGACGGTGCCCCCGGCGGCACGGTGCTGAACCTGTGCGCCAACAACTACCTCGGGCTGGCCGACCACCCGGCACTGGTGCAAGCTGCCGGCGACGCGCTGACGCAGTACGGCTACGGCATGGCGTCGGTGCGTTTCATCTGCGGTACCCAGACCGTGCACCGCGAGCTGGAGCAACGGCTCAGCACGTTCCTCGGCACCGACGAGACGATCCTCTATTCGTCGTGCTTCGACGCCAACGGCGGGTTGTTCGAGACGATCCTCGACGAGCCCGACGTCGTCATCTCCGACAGCCTCAACCACGCCTCGATCATCGACGGCGTGCGGCTGTGCCGCGCGCAACGCATGCGCTACGACAACAACGACATGGCGCAGCTGGAGCAATGCCTGCGCGACGCACAGGGCGCGAGATACCGGCTGATCGCCACCGACGGCGTGTTCTCGATGGACGGCGTGATCGCCGACCTGGGTGCCATCTGCGACCTCGCCGAGCGCTACGACGCGATGGTGATGGTCGACGATTCGCATG
>CAZREK010000288.1:0-3580 GCA_964598965.1 uncultured Bifidobacterium sp.
ATGTGGTCGCTGGTGTGCACCACGAGACGCACGGTGGAACCGGCGAAGATCGCGTGCTGGATCGTGCCTTCGACGCTGCGACCGTCATCGGTGCCGGCGGGAACGGCGTTGAGACGCTCGGGGCGCAGCATCAGGGTGACCGGGTCGCCGTCGCGTGCGTCGCTGCCGGCATTGACGCTGAGGCGCCGACCGGAGTCCAGCACGACGGCGGGTGAACCACCAGCGGTGGAGAGCGACCCTGGCAGCAGGTTGGCCGAACCGATGAACCCGGCGACGAAGATGCTGGCCGGCGAGTGGTAGATCTCTTCCGGGGTGCCGATCTGCTCGACCCGGCCGCGGCTCATCACCGCGATGCGGTCGCTCATTGTGAGCGCCTCGCCCTGGTCGTGCGTGACGAAGATGAACGTGATGCCGACCTCGCGCTGAATGCGCTTCAGCTCGATCTGCATCGCTTCGCGCAGCTTGAGGTCGAGTGCCGCGAGCGGCTCGTCGAGCAGCAAGGCGCTGGGCATGTTGACCAGGGCGCGGGCGAGCGCCACACGCTGCTGCTGGCCACCGGACAGCTGTGCAGGGCGACGGTTGCCGAACTCGCCCAGCTTGACGATGTCGAGCATCTCCTTCGCCCGGCGCCGCGCCTCGGGCGCGGCCACCTTCTTGGAGCGCAGACCGAAGGCCACGTTGTCGAGCACGGTCATGTGCGGGAAGAGGGCGTACTGCTGGAACACCGTGTTGACGTTGCGCTTGTACGGCGGAACACCCGCGACGTCAGTGCCCTCCAGCAGGATGCGGCCCTGCGTGGGCTGTTCGAAGCCGGCGATCATCTTCAGGATCGTCGTCTTGCCGCAGCCGGACGGGCCGAGCAGCGAGAAGAACTCGCCGCGGCGGATCGACAAGTCGGCACCTTCGACGGCGACAAAGTCGCCGAACTCCTTGCGCACACCCTCGATTCGGATGACGTGATCTGACGCACCCTGAGCAGGATCAGGACTCACCGTTGTCTCCCTTTCCCGACCGCGCCGGCGGGTCGGACTCGCGGGAGTATAGGCATGTCGCAGGGACCCGACCGGATCCGTCGTCCTGCCGGGCCGGATCCACGGAATCCCTTGCGGTGATCGTTCGGCAGCAGCATGATCCGTGGCGATGGATCGACTTCGCAGCCAGCTCGACGACACCGACCGAGCGATCATCGAGGAACTGCAGCGTGACGGCCGAGTTCCCTACACCCGGCTGGGCCAGGCGGTGGGCCTGTCCGAGGCCGCCGCCCGCCAGCGCGTGCAGCGCCTCATCGACTCCGGGGTGATGCAGGTAGTGGCGGTCACCAACCCGATCTCGCACGGATTCCGTCGCATGGCGATGATCGGCGTGCGCACCGAAGGGCCCACCGACGCCGTCGGCGCGGCACTGCAAGCGATGCCGGACATCGACTACCTCGTCATCACCGCCGGCTCGTTCGACTTCCTGGCCGAGGTCGTGGTCAGCGACGACGCGTCACTGCTGGAGCTCACCAACCGTGTACGCGCCGTCGCCGGTGTGACCTCGACGGAGACGTTCATCTACCTCGACCTGGTGAAGCAGACCTTCACCTGGGGTGCCCACTGACCGTCGGCGTCAGCTGTTGATGTTGGCCATCACGTGCTTGATGCGCGTGTAGTCGTCGAGGGCGTAGGACGACAGGTCCTTGCCGTAGCCCGACTTCTTGTAGCCACCGTGGGGCATCTCGGCCACCAGCGGAATGTGAGTGTTGATCCACACGCAACCGAAGTCGAGACGCTTGGCCATGCGCATCGCGGTGCCGAAGTCGCGGCTCCAGACGCTGGACGCGAGCGCGTACTGCACGCCGTTGGCGTAGCGGACGGCTTCGTCCTCGTCGGTGAACTTCTGCACGGTGATGACCGGGCCGAAGATCTCGTTCTGGGTCATCTCGTCCTGCTGCTGCAGGCCGGCCACGACGGTGGGCTCGAAGAAGAAGCCGTCGCCGGCCACCTTGTTGCCGCCCGCGACGACATTGGCGTGCGACGGCGCACGGCTGACCAGACCGCTGACGTGGGCCAGCTGGTTCGGGTTGTTGACCGGGCCGAACAGCACGTCCTCGTCGTCGGGCTGACCGGTCTTCAGACCCTTGGCCTGCTCGGCCAGCGCGGACACGAAGTCGTCGTAGGCGTCGGCGTGGCACAGCACGCGGGTGGCCGCGGTGCAGTCCTGCCCGGCGTTGAAGAAGCCGGCGATGGAGATGCCCTCGGCCGCGGCGGCGATGTCGGCGTCGCCGAACACGACCACGGGCGCCTTGCCACCGAGTTCGAGGTGCACGCGCTTCAGGCTCTGCGAGGCGGCCTCCGCCACTTGCATGCCGGCGCGCACCGAGCCGGTGACGCTGACCATCGACGGGGTGTCGTGCAGCACCATGTTGCGGCCGGTGTCGCGGTCGCCACAGATGACGTTGAACACGCCGGGCGGCAGGAACTCGGCGGCGATCTCGGCCAGCAGGCCGCTGGTGGCCGGGGTGGTGTCGCTGGGCTTCAGCACGACGGTGTTGCCGGCGGCGATGGCGGGGGCGAACTTCCAGACGGCCATCATCATCGGGTAGTTCCACGGCGCCACCTGCGCGCACACGCCGATGCTCTCGCGGCGGATCATGCTGGTCATGCCGCGCATGTACTCGCCGGTGCTCTTGCCCTCCAGGTGGCGGGCAGCGGTGGCGAAGAAGCGGATCTGGTCCACCATCGGCGGGATCTCTTCGCTGCGGGTGAGGTGCGCCGGCTTGCCCGTGTTCTCGACCTCGCGGGCGATCAGCTCGTCCTGGCGGGCTTCGACGGCGTCGGCGATGCGGAACAGCGCCAACGAACGCTCGCTGGGCGTGGTGTCCTTCCACTCCTCGTAGGCCGCGGCAGCCGCGCTCATCGCCTTGTCGATGTCGGCCGCGCCGGACAACGGTGCGGTGGCGTAGGCCTTGCCGGTGACCGGGTTGACCACATCCGTGGTGCGACCGTCGGCCGAATCCACGTACTCGCCGTTGACGAAGTTCTTGAAGCTCTTCATGACGCGTGACTGTAGCCACCCGCGGAGGTGTCAGAGGATGGGGCGCAGGACGAACTTGGATTCGGTGCGGGCGACACCCGCCTCGGACTTCAGCCAGCGGATGAACGCGTCCAGCCCTTCCGCACCCGCGCAGTCCACCACGATCGTGTAGTCGGCAGGGCCGGTGACGTACATCGCCAGCGCGACCTCTTCGCGCTCGGCCAGGCGCGCCTCGAACGCCGCAGGGTCTGCGCCGGGCGGCAACCCGACGTCCACCACTGCCCGCACGTCGCGCCCCAAGGCCCCTGGGTCGATGCGCGCCGCGTAGCCCTGGATGACGCCGGCCGCTTCCAGGCGGCGCACACGGTCAGCCGCTGAGGACGGGGCGAGGTGCACGCGATCGGCGAGCTCTTTCCAACTGATCCGCCCCTCCCGCCCGAGGATGCCGACGATTCGTCGGTCGATCTTGTCCAGCACCATGGAATCATCGGCCATGGCTCCAGAATGCCAGCGAATCAACCGTTGATCAACGGTTCACGACAGCACAAGATCCAACCATGATCAA